>JAQTMP010000004.1 GCA_028714275.1 Candidatus Paceibacterota bacterium | reverse complement strand
AGCATTATGATGAACTTCGTGACCTCTACAAAAAATATCTTCACTACTACAACCACGACCGTATTCATCTTGGCCTTGGCATGAAAACTCCCGCTGAAATGGTTGCATATGTGGTGTCAGATTAAGTAGGCCTTTACATAGAACCCTATTTATGGTATAAATAGGGCAGATTCAGTTTATTATGCACAACACAGCAATTTTTTTGGTGCCGTTGTCTTGTATTGGACCCCTTCTCTGGGAAAGGTGGAAGTTGGGGGTTAAGGAAATTCTGGAGGATGAAGCCGACAAAGACCTGATGGTGATAAGCCACCTCGGCTCCGGTCTTCAGGTTTTTCCCATGGTTCGGCCTGTTTTTGATGAGGCCAAAGGTTTGGCCAACGGAGTGATTCGCTCCATCGTCTTTCCAGCCACGATCATGAAAAAAACAGATCATCTTCCTCACGAAGTGGGCGAGAGGGTTTGGTTTTCCTGGACGGCTCCAGGGGTGGTGCTTGAGGTCAGTGGAGTCAAACCTGATCAGAAGGATGAACTGACCGTAAAAATGGAGTCAGTCCCAGAAACGGTTTACGACATCGACGTGCTGTACGTCTTCAAGCGGATTCCTGGCATTGCTGAGAATCTCATGCCGACGTAACCCGTATCAGCAAAAACTTAAAACAAAAGCGCCACCCTGCGGCAGGGTGGCGCTTTTTCAATTGTCCTCTTCCTAAATTGCCAAAACGTAGTCCAAAGACTTTCTCTCCACATCCGCCCCGGTGACCTTGAATTTTACAACGTCCCCCAGCGAGTACACTTTTTTATTTTTTTGACCGACGAGAGCGTAACGTTTTTCGTCATGCTGATAAAAGTCGTCAGTCATGTCGCGAATCTTGATCATACCCTCGCACTTAGTATTTTTTTCCTCAACATACATGCCCCATTCGGTCACGCCAGAGATAGTCCCTTCAAATATTTGTCCAACACGCTCACTCATATACTCTACTTGCTTGAGCTTGATGGAGGTACGCTCTGCTTCAGCGGCCTTGACCTCACGCTCCGAGCACTGATCCGCCATTCTTTTATATCGCGCAAACTCATCTTGAGAAATTTTTCCACCGACCAAAATGTTTTGCAAAATGCGATGGACCAATAGGTCAGCATAACGACGAATAGGCGAAGTAAAATGAGTATAATATTCAAAAGCCAAACCAAAGTGTCCGATGTTCGCAGGGGAATAAATAGCCTTGGACATAGAGCGGATAGTGGCTGTCTTGATCAGAGATTCTTCAGGTTTTCCAGCGATTTCCTTGAGGAGGGCATTGATATCTTTGGCCGAGATGCTACCATTTCCACCCTTTCCATCTTTTACCGGTAAATCATAACCCATAGCTTTCAAAAAGAGAGCAAGTTCGTGGATTTTATCTGTCTGAGGCACATCGTGAATACGATAGATTGAAGCAGCCCCATTTTTATTTTCTATTGATTTGAAGATAAATTCAGCTACCTGTCGATTGGAGAGGAGCATGTATTCTTCGACGAGCTTGTGAGTCTCAAGGCGCTGCTTTTTATAGACCTCGATGGGCTTGCCATTTTCGTCCAGGCGAAATTTTACCTCTTCGGTTTCAAAATCAATCGCGCCATTCTCAAATTTCTTTTCTCGAAGCTTACGAGCTACGTCTCGGAGCGCCAGCAAATCTGGTTGAAACTTGGCCCCATCGCTCGGGCTGGCGCTCCCTCGGTCAATGACCTCTTGGGCCTCTTCATAACTAAAGCGTTTGTTCGAATTGATAATAGTCCGACCAAACCAGCTTGAAGTCACTTCACCTGTAGACTTTTTCATTTTAAAAATAGAAGAAAAAGCTAGCTTGTCTGTTTGAGGATTGAGACTACAAAGATCGTTGGACAAAACCTCTGGCAGCATTGGGATCGTGCGATCGACAAGATAGACTGAGAAGGCCCTTTTGTAGGCTTCTTTGTCTAGGGCTGTCCCTGGACGGACATAGTAGGATACATCCGCAATGTGCACGCCAATTTCTACCTCGTCAGCATTTTCCGAGAGTTCGTTGTAGGAAATAGCATCGTCAAAATCCTTCGCATCTATTGGGTCTATAGTAAAGGTGGTGGCGCCACGCATGTCGCGGCGGCCAGCAATCTCATCGGCTCGGATTGGCTTTTCGGTTTTTTCAAGGGTGTGTGCTTCGGCCACCACTTCATCCGGAAAACCAATATCAAACCCTTTTTCCAAAACAATTGAATGCATTTCAACATCATTGTTGCCTTTGGGTCCGAGGACAGAAAGAATCTTTGCTATCGGATGACCCTCAGTTCCTTTCCAGTCCGTGATTTCGATTTGAGCTTTAAAATCTGCTTGGGCCTTAGGCTGCAGATTTTCCGAAATTAAATTTTGAGGAATGAGAATGTCCACATATACGCGTTTATCATCCGCAATCAAATAAAAACCATTCTGAGCTTTTTCGAGGATTCCGACAAAAGTAGTGCGAGCGCGTTTGATGATGCTGGTCACTTTTCCTTCCACCCGATCAAACCGGTTTTTACCCGTGATCTCAAAACCTACTTCGTCTCCAGGAAAAGCGGTATTGAGCTTTTCTGGAGAAACCATGATGTCCTTGTCTCGATCTTTTTGAAATTTTGATGGGGGAGTGAGGCCCCTATGTCCGTCGTCTATGTGGGGAGTGATGAAGCCGACGCCTTTCGAGTTGATACTTATGATACCGATCCCTTTATTTTTATCCATATTGCGACACTATAGCACGGTTGTTGACCAATATCTATTGATCTGCTACTATGGCGGGACATGTTAAAAATACGATTACAACGCACAGGACGAAAACACCAGCCTACCTTTCGCGTGGTGCTGACTGATTCAAAAAACAGCACAAAAAGCGGCCGTTTTCTTGAAGTGCTCGGTTCACACGATTTTCGCCGAGATGGCGCTACTAGTCTTGAGGCTGACCGGGTCAAGCATTGGCTTGAAAAAGGCGCTCAAGCTTCCGGCACAGTTCACAATCTACTTATTTCCCAAAAGATTATCACTGGCAAAAAAATAAACGTTTTACCTAAAAAAACTGTGGCAAAGAAAGAGGAGGAGCCAAAAGCTGAAGTGAAGGCAGAAGAAAAAGTGGAAACAAAAACCGAAGAAAAAGTAGAAGAGACAGCCCCAGAAGAAACCCCAGCTGCCTAGATTTATTGACCCTCTTTTTGGGGGTGCTATACTTACTATATTACCAAGCGAGATTTATCGAATCTCCTTTAAGATTTAAAATACACACGATATGAACGAATTAGATGCTCAGTTCCTGGACTACGTTATCAAAGCGCTTGTTGAAAACCCAAATGCCGTAAAAATTAATCGTACCGTGGATGAAATGGGGGTACTCCTCACTTTGACGGTTGATCCTGTTGATATGGGCAAGATTATTGGCCGAGCCGGCAACACGGCTAAAGCTATCCGGACTATTCTCCGAGTAGTAGGTATGAAAAACAATGCTCGCGTCAACCTCAAAATAAACGAACCAGAAGGTGGAGGTAGTACGGGGGGCATGAAGAAGGAATCAGTCACCAAGACTTTGGATGAATCGATGGCAGATTTAAAACTTTAAGCAAGATAGACAAAACAAAATCCCTTGAGGGGACATTGCGCAGGAGCTTGGCTCCGAGCAGAGCAAAATCTCACCAGAGATTTATGCGGGTCCCCGAAAGGGGTTTTGTTTTGGCTATTTTGTTGGAGTTCAAATCATGCTATATATAAATGATGCATTTCCATATTATTACTCTGTTTCCCGAAAGTTTCAGCTCATATATAGGTGAGTCTATTGTGGCGCGGGCTATTCGTGAAAAAAAAGTTTCGGTGAAGTTTTACAACCCGCGGGATTTTGTGCCCGTAGGCGACATTAGTCCGTCTCAGAAAAAAAATGCCAAGCCTTATTTGCGGATTGACGATAAACCCTATGGTGGGGGACCAGGCATGGTCATGCAGGCTTTACCCGTAGTCAAAGCTATTGAAAAAGCTGTCGGTAAAAAAAAATCTAAAGCTAAAATAATTTTCCTTAGTCCGTCAGGCGAACAATTTAGCAACACTGCCGCGGCTGTCTTGGCAAAAAAATATACTGATATTGTGATTGTATGCGGTCGCTATGAAGGCATTGATGCCCGAGTCAAAAAAATATTTCCAATGACTGATATCAGTGTCGGTCCATTTGTGCTCACAGGGGGAGAGCTGCCAGCGCTCATTATTTTAGATGCTGTATCCAGACAGATTGAGGGAGTGCTGGGCAATTTCGATTCGCTCGAAGATGGCAGGGAGGCCAGTGCGGAAGTCTACACTCGACCGGAAGTTTTGGTCTATAAAAAAAAGAAATACCGGGTACCTAAAGTCCTCCTTTCAGGTGACCACAAAAAAATCCAAAAATGGCGAGAAGAGAGGTCAAAAGGGAGGTCCTAAGTCAGGGGTAAGACTATCCCCAAAGTCAAGTTGACAATATTTTTGAGATGGTTTACTATAGGGTTCCTACGCGCTCTATTGATTGTGTTTTGGCCGGGCGATGTTTTGGATAGTTATCAGTAAAAACTTAGTGGATTTGAGCGGTTTTTTTATCGCTCATTTATCATCTTAGTCGACGGTTAATTTATTAAAGTCGCCCCTTTAACATAATCGCCTTTTTATGTCTATTCGCCCCCAAAAATATTTCTCAGCGTTTAAAGCTCCGCTCGCCGAGCTTCCCAATTTAGTAGAAGGACAGATCACCTCATATAAATGGCTCCTCGAACAAGGTCTGAAAGAAGTCTTTGCGGAATTTTCTAATATCAAAGATTATTCAGAAAAAAAGTTTGAGCTTGATTTTACCGGCTTCGAGCTTTCTGCCCCAAAGTATGATGAGTTTTTTGCCAAGAGTAATAAGATGACCTATGAGGCTCCTCTCAAAGTCAAAGTGCTTCTCAAAAACAAAATGCTCGCCAGCTCAAAGGAACAGGAGATCTTCATGGCAGATTTTCCTCTGATGACTGACCACGGCACCTTCATCATTAACGGTATTGAAAGGACAATTGTACCCCAACTCGCGCGATCGTTTGGGGTCTTTTTTACATCTGAGGAAATCAAGGGCAAGCAGCATTTCGGGGCGAAAATTATTCCAGCTCGAGGGGCTTGGGTAGAAATGGAGAGCGATGCCGACACCTCTATCCATGTACGCATTGACCGTAAACGAAAATTTCCAGTCACCTCTCTTTTCCGAGTCCTCGGAGTCAAGACTGACAAGGAGCTCATTGATCTTTTCAAAGATATTCCAAACGCCAAGGGTTATATAGAGGCGACCATCGCCAAAGACCATGCCAAAACTGTAGACGAATCATACGTGGAAATCTACAAGCGTCTTCGCGATGGCGATCTCGCTACAGTTGAAAACGCTCGAGAATTTATCAACGGCATCTTCAGCAAAGAACGCTACGACCTCTCCCGTGTCGGCCGTTTTCGTTTCAACAAGCGCTTCGGCAAATCCATGGAGGAAAAAGAAATGACTCGAGGCACTCTTTCCATAGACGATCTCGTCATTATTGTTGCTCAGATTATCGAGCTCAATAGCAATGGAGAAGCCGTGGCGGATGATATTGATCACCTTGGCTCACGCCGGGTGCGCTATGTCGGCGAGCTTATCCAGCAGAAAATCCGTGTCGGTATGACTCAGATCAAACGAAATATTCAAAACCGCATGTCTACTATTGATGCGGATGCCACTTTGCCTGTCCAGTTTATTTCGCCAAGACCTCTCCAGGCTCGTATCAAAGAATTTTTTACTACCAACCAGCTTTCACAATTTATGAGTCAGGAAAATGTACTGGCTGAGCTCGAGCACCTTCGAATGGTTTCTGCTCTCGGTCCTGGCGGGCTTTCTCGAGAACGTGCCGGCTACGAGGTGCGCGATGTGCACCCATCTCACTATGGTCGTCTTTGTCCTATCCATACCCCAGAAGGTCAAAATATCGGTCTCGTGCTTCACCTTTCTACATATGCTCGTACCAATGAATTTGGCATGATTGAAACTCCTTATGTCAAAGTGACAAAGGGTAAGGTGACAAAGGAAGTCACTTATATGAACGCCCTCGAAGAAGAAGGCTTCACGATTGCCCATGCTGCTACCAAATACGATAAAGAAGGTAAAATCCTCGAAGAGCAAGTAGAAGTACGCATCAAAGGCAAGCCAGGCATGGTCACTCCAGATCAAGTCCACTACATGGATGTAGCCAGCAACCAAGCCTTTTCTATCGCTACTTCTATGATTCCTTTCCTCAACCATGACGACGCCAACCGAGCACTCATGGGTTCCAACATGCAGAAACAGGGGACACCTTGTATCATTCCTGAGGCTCCAGTGGTGGCTACTGGTATCGAAGGCAAAGCCGCTCTAGACACAGGCCGTATCGTTGTGGCGCCCGAAAATGGTACTATTTCTCACGTAGATGCCCGCAAGGTTGTTTTCAAAAATGAAAAAGGCAAAGAGACAGAATATCCACTCGTATCCTTTAGCCGAACAAACCAGTTTACGGCTTTCCATCAACGACCCGTGGTTGACCTTGGACAAAAAGTGAAAAAAGGCGCCGTCCTTGTTGACACCTCTACTTCTGATGGTGGCCAGATGGCTCTCGGCCAAAATGCACTCGTGGCTTTCATGGCCTGGTCAGGTGCCAACTACGAAGACGCCATCATTGTTTCTGAGCGACTTGTCAAAGAAAGTAAATTTACCTCTATTCATATTGAAGAATTTGTGGTCAATGTCCGCGACACAAAGCTAGGACCTGAAGTGACTACGCATGATATTCCAAATGTCGGTGAAGGTCGTCTCAAAAACCTCGACGAAGACGGCATTGTCCGTATCGGTGCCGAAGTGCATCCTGGAGATATTATTGTCGGAAAAATTACTCCCAAAGGCGAGACTCAGCTCACTCCCGAAGAGCGTCTGCTCCGATCTATCTTTGGAGAAAAATCTCGTGACGTCAAAGATACTTCAAAACGTCTTGAAAATGGAAAGCGCGGACGCATCATTTCTGTCAAAGTCTTTTCACGCGAAAAAGGGGACAAGCTCGAGTCTGGCATCATCAAACGTATTCACGTAGAGATCGCTCAACTTCGTAGCGTCTCGGTGGGTGACAAGCTCGCCGGCCGCCACGGCAACAAAGGTGTTATTTCCCGTATTTTACCAGTAGAAGATATGCCTTATATGGCAGACGGTACGCCTATTGACGTTATTTTGACTCCGCTTGGGGTGCCATCTCGTATGAACCTAGGACAGATTCTTGAGCTTCACCTCGGTCTCGCTGCTCACACCCTCAACTATCAAGCCGTGGTGCCTCCGTTTGCCGGAGCAACTGATAAAGAAATCAAAGAAGAGCTCAAGCTCGCCGGCTTCAATGAAAACGGCAAGATGAAACTTTTTGACGGTCGCACAGGTCAGTCGTTTGATCAGGATATTGCTGTTGGATACATGTACATTTTGAAACTTCACCACATGGTTGAAGACAAGATCCACATGCGCTCTATCGGACCTTACTCTCTCATTACGCAGCAGCCACTTGGAGGAAAAGCTCAAGGGGGAGGTCAGCGCTTTGGAGAAATGGAAGTCTGGGCTTTGTCTGGCCACGGCGCAGCACACACTTTGCGCGAAGTTTTGACTATCAAGTCTGACGATATTGTTGGACGTTCAGCTACCTTCGACGCCATCGTCAAAGGGCATGAGATCAAAGAGCCAAACGCTCCCGCATCCTTTAGTGTGCTCTTGAATAATCTCCGTGGTCTTGCTCTTGATGTCGAGCTTGAAAAAAATCATTCCGAAGTGGATATTACCAGTGATGATCAAACAATCTAAAAATATATGCCTACACAACCAAACGCCAAAAAAGAAATTAAGGATTTCGATGAAGTAGTATTGAAGATTGCCTCACCGGAGCGGATCCGCGAGTGGTCATATGGAGAGGTCACAAAGCCTGAAACGATGAACTATCGTACCCAGCGTTCTGAAAAGAACGGTCTGTTTGATGAAAAGATTTTCGGACCAGATAAAGATTTTGAATGTTACTGTGGAAAATACAAAGGTATTCGCTACAAAGGCATCGTGTGTGAAAAATGCGGAGTGGAAATCACTCGCTCAATCGTCCGACGCGAACGTATGGGTCACATTGAGCTTTCAACCCCAGTGTCCCACATCTGGTTCCTCCGCAACATGCCATCTCGTATCGCCCTTGTGCTCGGTATGAACAGCGGCGATCTAGAAAAAGTTATTTATTTTGCAGGCTACCTGATCGTCAAAGTAAACGATGAAGAAAAGGCTAAATTTTTGAAAGAACTAGACAGCGAATACAAATCTAAAGTTAAATCCGTCCAAGATGAAAAGACCAAAGAAGCCATTACTGAGCTTTTGATGAATGCCAAAAGTGATATCGAAAGCATCCAGGTAGGCCGCGTGCTCGATGAAATTCAGTATCATAAGTTTTCTCTTAAATACGGTACAACTTTTGAAGCTTCAATTGGGGCTGAGGCCGTCTTTACCATTTTTAAAGGTCTTGATCTCAAAAAACTTTATGCTGACTTAGTAGAAAAAGTCCAGAAAGCTTCAGCCTTGGAGCGTGACAAAATAGTCAAGCGTATGAGTCTTATCAAATCCATGATTCGTTCAGGTATCCGTCCAGAATGGATGTTCCTCACAGCCCTCCCAGTCATTCCTGCAGCCCTCCGTCCTATGGTGGCTCTCGAAGGCGGCCGTCATGCTACCTCTGACGTCAACGACCTTTACCGACGCGTCATCAACCGCAACAATCGCCTTAAGAAACTCAAAGAAATTCAAGCCCCAGATGTAATCTTGCGAAACGAGAAGCGCATCTTGCAGGAAGCTGTCGACGCCTTGATTGACAACTCGATCCGTCACGGCAACGCCCTCTTTGCTGGCGTCAATCAGGCTCAGCGACGTCCTCTCAAGTCTCTCGCTGATGGCCTTAAAGGTAAACGCGGTCTCTTCCGTCAAAACTTGCTTGGAAAACGCGTGGACTATTCCGGACGATCTGTCATCGTGGTTGGTCCTGAGCTCAAACTCAACCAGTGTGGTTTGCCAAAACACATGGCCCTCGAGCTTTTCCGTCCTTTTGTCATCTCTGGTCTTTTGAAAAAGGAATTGGCTTTCAACATTCGGGGTGCTTCTCGCTTGATTGATGATGGTATTCCTGAAGTGTGGGCTATTCTTGAAGATGTCATTAAAGACAAATACGTACTTCTCAACCGTGCGCCAACTTTGCACCGACTTTCTATCCAGGCTTTCATGCCTATCTTGATCGAGGGAAATGCGATCCAAGTGCACCCACTTGTCTGTAGTGCTTTCAACGCTGACTTCGACGGAGACACGATGGCTGTGCACGTCCCTCTCTCTGATGAGGCTCAAATGGAGGCTCGAGAAATCATGGCCTCAGATAAAAATATTCTTAAACCAGGTAGCGGCGAGCCTACGGTCACAGCCAAGCTCCTTGACGTGGTCCTCGGCTGTTATTGGATGACTAAGACAGTCAAGGGCCAGCTTGGCGAAGGCAAATATTATGGAAGTCCAGAAGAAGCCATTGCTGCTTTCAACTTTGACCATGTGGCCTTTCGGGCTGAGATCAAAGTCCGCGCTCCAGAAACTGAAAAGTACAAGGAGTTTGATGGAAAACTTTTTGACACCACTGTCGGGCGCCTTCTTTTCAACAGTATTCTCCCTGAAGACTATCCTTATATAAATAAAGAGATCAGCAAATCCGCTATGAACGTCTTGGTAGAAGACTTTATCACTCGCTACGGTGTCAATGCGGTACCTGCCATTCTCGATGAACTTAAAACTTTTGGTTTTAAATATGTCACATATTCCGGGACGACTTGGGGTATTGACGATGTGATTATTCCAGAGGGCAAAGCGGAAGTTATTGCTAAGTCACAGAAAAAAGCCGATGAGGTCATCGAGCAATACAATGACGGCCTTCTTTCTGATGAAGAAAAACTTCGCAAGACTATCGAAATCTGGCAATCAACCAAAAACGAAGTAGAAAAACTAATTCCAAATCATCTAGACAAAAACGGATCCGTGCACGACATGGTGCAATCAGGAGCTCGAGGATCTCTGGGTAACCTCACTCAAATGGTGGGTATGAAAGGGCTTATCACCAATACAGCCGGAGAAACTATTGAGTTTCCTATCCTTTCTTCCTTCAAGGAAGGTTTGACTCCAATTGAATATTTCATCACCACCCACGGTGCTCGCAAAGGTATGACAGACACCGCTCTTAACACAGCTAAAGCCGGGTACCTCACTCGCAAACTGTTCGTGGTAGCTCAGAATATTATTATCACAGTTGATGATTGTGGCACCAAAGAAGGCGTTTTGATCAAAAAAGAAACCGCTTCAGGTATTGAGCAGTCACTCGTTAAGACTGTCCATGGACGTATCCTGGCTAAGGATGTTTTGGCCAAAAATGGGGAAGTGCTTTTCAAGCGCAACCATTTGCTTACTAAGCCAGATGCTCGGGCTATAGAAAAAGAAGGTATTTCAGAAGTGATGGTGCGTTCTCCTTTGACCTGTAAAAATAATCACGGTGTTTGCAAGATGTGTTACGGTCTCGACCTCGGAAAAAATATTATGATAGATCTAGGCGAGGCTATTGGGACAGTGGCGGCTCAAGCCATTGGCGAGCCGGGTACTCAGCTCACTATGCGTACATTTCATGCCGGAGGTGTGGCTGTTGTCGGAGGAGATATCACTCAAGGTTTGCCTCGCGTGGAGGAAGTCTTTGAAAAACGCAAGCCAAAAAATCCTGCAGTCGTAAACCGAGTAGACGGTATGGTCTCAGAAATCAAAGAAGTAGGCAAAGAAAAAATTATCCGTGTTATTCCTGATCTTCATGAGAAGGAAGCTAAGCCTGCAGGTAAAAATAGCAAGAGTGGTGTGCGTGCCGGCAAGGGGGGCAAGAGTGAAATCGAATATATTATTCCGCATGTCCGTATACCGCTAGTAAAAGTTGGTGATGCCGTCAAGAAAGGTGACATCATTACAGACGGCTCGGCTGATATTGATGAGGTATTCTTGTACTGTGGACGAGAGCGTGCTCAGGAGTACATCATTTCTGAAGTGAAAAAACTCTATGAGCTCCAGGGTGAAGCAGTTTCCCGAAAGCATATTGAGGTGATTGTCCGTCAAATGTTCTCACGCGTTAAAATCAAAGAAGTAGGGGATACAACCTTCTCAGTCGGAGATATCATCGAAGCTCACGAGCTCGTCGACGAAAATGTGCGGGCTAAAGCTGAAGGCGGCCTCGAGGCTCGTGGAGAGCCAATCGTGATGGGTATCACAGATGTTTCCCTCACTCGTCGCAGCTTCCTCTCAGCGGCTTCGTTCCAGCACACCAACAAGATTCTCATCAATGCAGCCGTTCGCGGGAGTGGAGACACTCTCCAGGGTTTGATGGAGAATGTCATCATTGGACGTTTGATCCCAGCGGGTACCGGATTTAAGGGCAGCCCAAAGTTTGAGATGATCGCTGATATGAAAAAGAAAAATCGAGCTCATTTTGATCAAGAACAGTTGCAAGGGTAGTTTAGTTCAGGGTCGGTATAATTTATTTAGGCAGAGCACTCTCCGAACGGGTTAGCGAGTCATCGAGCGCTTTAGTGAGGAGAGTGCTCTGCCGGAATCACTATGACTACTGTTGAACAAATCAAACAAAAGTTAAGTGTGACGGAAGTGATTGGGGGGTATATAAAGCTCGAAAAAGCCGGAGCAAATTTCAAGGCCCGCTGCCCCTTTCACAATGAAAAGACCCCTTCGTTTTTCATCTCACCAGAGCGCGGAAGCTACTATTGTTTTGGCTGCGGTATGAAAGGAGACATTTTTTCCTTTGTGCAAGAGTTTGAAAAAGTAGATTTCATGGGCGCTCTAAAAATTTTGGCTGATAAAGCTGGAGTTGAGATCACTCGAGAACGTCCTGAGGCAAGGACCGAGCGCGAAAAACTTTTCTCCATTCTCGAAGAAGCCACGATTTTTTTCCAGAGTCATCTTGAAGACGAGCTTGGTACAAATAGTGCTAAAAAATATCTCACCGGACGGGGTTTGACGGAAGACACTATTAAAACCTGGCGACTGGGCTATGCACCTGCCGAGTGGCAGGCTCTCAATGATCACTTAAAAAAAATCGGCTCTTCGAAAGACCAAGTAAATGGCTTTGGGGAAGCTGAGATTGAGAAAGTGGGCCTGATCAAAAGAGCCGAAAACAGTAATCGCTTTTACGATCGCTTCCGGGGGCGTGTCATATTTCCGCTCTTCGATCCGTCATCACGAGTTATCGGGTATTCTGGCCGAGTATTAGAAGGGGCAGAGATTGCCGTGGATGGTGGAGTAAAAAAAGAGGCAGTGTCTGAGGCAAAATATTTAAACAGCCCGGACACTCCGCTTTTCAACAAAAGCGAAGTGCTTTACGGGTATGACAGAGCTAAGCAGGCTATTCGTCAAAAAGATTACTCCTTGCTTGTCGAAGGGCAGATGGATCTGCTCATGGCGCACCAAGCTGGCTTTACCAACGCGGTGGCTTCATCTGGTACGGCCTTGACGGCGGATCATTTACGCAAGCTCAACCAGCTTTCGAGTAATATCATGATTGCCTACGATGCGGACAAGGCAGGGCTCAATGCCTCAGTCAGAGCTTGGAGCATAGCTTTGTCTCTAGGCATGGAAGTCAAAATTGCAGAGTTGCCAAAAGGTCAAGATCCGGCTGAACTGATCTTAAATAATCTCGAAGTTTGGAAAGAAACTTTGCGTAAGGCCAAGCATGTCATTGATTTTAACATCGACATTGTCATGGCAGACGCAGGGGGAGATGCAAACACCAAAGGGGGCAAAGATGAAAAAGCCCTTTGGAAAGAGATAGAAAAAAATGTTCTCCCTTATGTCGCTTCGCTTCCCAGCGCTATTCAGCAGTCACACTATTTGGGTCGGATTGCAGATGTGTCGGGCATTCCTCTAGAGGCTTTGAAAGAAGAATTCCATAAGCTCAAACAAATCATGGCTGGAGCAGCTCAGGCGGAGATACTAAAAAATACTCCTGAAAAAAATGACCATGAAAAAAGTTTAGCAAAGGAAAACAGCAAAGCGGGTTTTGTTTACCATCCGGACTTGCGTTTGATCAAGGCCATCATTGCATGGCAGGAGTCTGGGTCTGAGATTGACGTGCAATCTATTAAGGCTCGGGTCGATAGCTTGCTCAAAAGATTGTCGATTGCCAGTATAGACGAGACTTTTGGCTCAGCCGAAGAAAAAGCTGACTTGGCGTCGGAGGCAGAGATGATTTACGCTGGAAGCAAGCTCTTGACACAGGATATTGACACGGCTTTGTCAAGACTCGAAGAAGACGCTGTTAAGGAGCTTTTATCAAAGGCCATGGCTGAGCTTCATAGGGCAGAGCAGACAAAGGATCTCGAAAAGGCCAAAACTCTTTTTGCAGAGTGCCATAGTCTGTCGACCGAGCTTGCCTCTGTCCAAAAGCGGTCAAGGGCGAGCGGATAGAGTCTGGCAACTGTGGATAAGCTGTGGGTAAAATCAGTAGGTTTTTGTAAGTATTTTACATAAATTTAGTATAAAATTAGAATCACGCAAAAAATAAATCGACACATATATCATGCCAAAAATGTCCTCAAAGAACCCAAAAAATAAAATAAAGACTTCATCAAAAAAAGCGGCTTCAAAATCCGCCTCAAAATCTATTGCAAAAAAGGCACCTGCAAAAAAACTCGCAAAAAAATCTGCCAAAAGTTTTTCTAAAACTAAAACAAATAAATCAGTTTCTAAAGCGGCCAGTAAAACAAATAACAAAAAAGTTTCCAAAGCCCAGAGCAAGGCTCAGGGGCTTGATGCCAAGGCTGAAAAACTTTTACTCAAAGGCAAGGAGCGAGGCTTCGTGACCTATGATGAAATCTTAAAGGAATTTCCGACAGTGGAAGAGGATGTTTTTTTCTTAGACAATCTTTATGAAAAATTGGCTACGGCGGGTATCGACGTCCTTGAAGGAGGCGGCTTACTCGAAGTCAAAGCTGACGAAGACGAAGTCATTAAAAAGTATGCCTATGGCAGCGGGCGTTCGAGCGATTCGGCCTATGATTCTATCCAGATGTATTTGAAAGAGATTGGTCAGTATCCTTTGATCCATGCTCATGAGGAAAAGGAACTTGCCAAGCGTATCGAAAAGGGAGACGAGGAAGCTAAAAATCTGCTTGCCAAGGCCAACCTCCGCCTTGTTGTTTCTATTGCTAAAAAATATGTGGGACGCAGTGCGGATCTGACTCTACTTGACCTCATCCAGGAAGGTAACCTCGGTCTCTTCAAAGCGGTAGACAAGTTTGACTGGACTAAGGGTTATAAGTTTTCTACTTACGCTACTTGGTGGATTCGTCAGTCTATTACTCGGGCCTTGGCTGATCAATCGCGCACTATTCGGGTGCCAGTGCACATGGTGGAAACTATTGCCAAATATAAACAAGTCTATCGTCGCTTGAGTCAGGATCTTGGACGTGATCCACTACCCGACGAAATAGCCGTAGAGATGGGGCTCGATGTTGAAAAAATTTACACCATTGAAAAAATCGACCAGAATACTGTCTCACTCGACACTCCAGTAGGGGATGACGATGACGGAAAGTCGACTTACGGAGATTTTATTTCGGATGAAAAAATCCTTTCGCCAGATCAGGAATCCTCTCGACGTATTTTGTCAGATCAGGTCAAAGAAATTCTCGATGATTTATCAGACAAAGAGCGCGAGATTTTAAAAATGCGCCACGGACTCGATGATGGCGTCCAGCACACTCTAGAAGAGGTAGGTAAAATCTTCGGAGTCACTCGCGAACGTATTCGCCAGATTGAGGCGAAAGCACACGAGAAGATACGCCAGCATGAGAATATCAATAGGTTGAAAAATTATTAGCCTGTCAATCTTGATTTTTTTCTTTCGCTTGTTTAATATACGCACATAGGGTTTGCGGGGCGAAAGCCCCTATCGGCTCAAGCTGATGGCAAACCTGACAAGACACCTCCTGATTGAGGTGTTTTGTATTTATTTTCTTTTTGAAAATATACTAAAAAAATGTTTATATCCATTACCAAGTTGTCTAACGACAACTGTAATCTTGGTATTTTTTTCATCTTTACTTAGTGCCCAGTATTGAACAATAGAATTATTCATTTTAATAGATTTGTATAAAACTCCACTTGTTTTTTTCTTTAACGACTTTTAAACAGTATTTAAGTAAAGATAGTCTTCTGTATACATCACTGGCTTTTCTAGGATTTTTACCTTTTCTCAGTAAATGATTAAAACCATGGTTATTGAAATACACGATCTCATTATCGAGGGATGGGCAGCTCACAGATCCAATAGTGCGTTATATCTTTTTATATTTTTGTATTAATTTATTTTGCTTGTTCAATAAGCAAATTGTACTTAGGCAACATTAAGGAAAATTAAATATGCAATAAAAATCGCTCGGGGTGGGGGCCCTGAGCGATTTTGTTTGTCCGACGTTGCCGGCCTAGACGAAGGCCGGGATCTTGATGTAATGGGGAATGTCCTCACTTTTCCTCGCCTTGAGCCCCTCGAGGTAGGTGTTGAAGTCTTCCGGCACCATATTGGCCTGAAGCGTCTCGTGACGGTACTGGTGGTAATAGACCGGTATAAAACGTTTTTCCTGGGCCGACGGCTTTTTGTTGTGGAAGAGAAAGTTGGTTCCAACCTCACTAGCAAAACGGACCTGAAAATGCAAGAATATAAGGCATATATGCCCAATCGCAACGATTTCGATCAGCGTTATAAGAATCAGTATGACAGGTTGAATAATGCTCAAAAACGGGCCGTGGAGGCAATAGACGGCCCCGTAATGGTGATCGCCGGCCCCGGTACAGGCAAGACGACTATTTTGACACTCCGCATCGCCAACATTCTAAAAAAAACAGATACCCCCGCTTCGGGTATTTTGGCCGTTACTTTCACCGACGCTGGGGTTAAAGCTATCAAGACAAAACTCCGAGAGCTCATTGGCTCGCGGGCAGATGAAGTTCGAATCCACACCTTTCACAGTTTTGCCGCTTCAGTCATGGCAGAGTTCAAAGAATATTTTATTCATCTGGATGGTTTTAAACAGATGACCGACATAGACGCTGAAGCCATGATTAGAAAAATTCTTGAAAGCAAAGCATTTGAGAGCCTGCGGCCTTTTGGCAATCCTGATTTTTACATTGGTCCCATTTTAAGCGCCATCCGAGACGCCAAAAAAGAAGCCTCAACCCCAAAGATGATTAAAGAATTTACCGAAGCAGAAATGAAGCGTATCGGTTTAGACGAAAGTCTCATTTCCACAAGAGGCGAGAGCAAGGGAACACTTAAAGCAGAAGGTCAAAGAGCGCTTGAGCGCTGTGCCAAGACGTTAATTTTTGCGGATGTCTATGCTGCCTATGAGAAAAAAAAGAAGCAGGAAAAATTGATGGATTTTGACGATCTTATTTTTGAGCTCATTGTTGCCCTTGGCCAAAATGCGCTTCTGCTTAGATTGCTCCAGGAAAAGTTTCTTTATCTGCTGGTAGATGAACATCAAGACACTAATGATGCCCAAAACTTTATAATCAAGATGCTCGGTGATTTTTTTGACAATCCAAATATTTTTATTGTCGGCGACGAGAAGCAAGCGATCTATCGTTTTCAAGGAGCTTCGGTAGAGAATTTTTTACGTTTTGAAAAGACTTGGCCAAACATTGAGAAAATTAATCTCGAGGATAACTACCGCTCACATCAGCACATTTTGGACACGACTTTTAAAATGATTGAGAACAATTATACAGAAGGGCAGTATGCTCATTTACGCGTACCTCTCAAAGCTTCAGGTGATGAAGAAGAAAGGCCGATCGATCTTGTCGAGGCCGCGGATGTTTCTTCGGGAGAGGAATACCTCATTGAGCAGCTCAAGTCTATTTCAAAAAAGGAACCAGAAAAAACGGTGGCTCTGATTAGTAAAAATAACAGAGATGTGGAGCGTTTGATCAGGCTTTGCGAGGCCAATGGGGTGGCTGTTTCAGCTGAGCGAAGCATCGATATTTTTTCGCACCCAATAGGAGCCACTTTTTTTGCTCTGGTCGGATTTTTGAAGGACCAGACTGATATTGAAAGTTTAGGCAAAACTATCGCGGTCGGTCTTTGGGGTATTGCCTTTAGCCAAGCCACCGAACTCTTGCGGGATCTTAGAAATGGCAAATTTGAAGCCATAGAAAAAAATCTGCCGATATTAGCGTTCATTCAGAAGGAACGTTTGACTGACAGTCCGATTAATTTTTTAGTTTTTGCTGCTGAAAAATCTGGATTTTTAAATATTGTATCCAGAGACCCAGCTTATGTGGAAGTTTGGAGGGCTATTGTCGGACTGGCTCTCGGTCTTTGTCGAGAGGGAGATATTCATGATCCGAGTTTACTTTTGGATAGGTTGATGGAATACAAAGCTTCGTCTGAAAATAAAAGTGTCAAAATAAGTGTCGGTCTCTCTGACGCCCAAGTGAAAGTTATGACTGCCCACGGCAGTAAAGGCCTAGAATTTGATTATGTTTTTATTCCTTATGCTACTGAAGAATCCTGGAGCAGCAGAGCTCGTAACAGCTATTTTGTCTTGCCGGTAGAAAGCAAGCTGGGGGAGGCTGACGCACTCCGAGACCTGCGACGACTTTTTTATGTTGCTCTTACTCGAGCTCGAAAACATATAACCATTATTTGTCCAAAGGAAGAATCTGATGGTAAAGTGCTCACCGCCCTTCGCCTGGTAGCTGAGCTTGACCAGTCTCTTGTTTCGACAGTCACTATATCAAAAAAAGCGGCCGCAAAGGACAAGCCTACTTTAGAGACGACTTCAGTCAGCATAAAAAATGCTGATAGAATTTTAGATCACGCCAAAAATGTGATCCTGGAGAAAGGTCTTTCCGTCACAGCCCTGAACCATTTTTTAAAATGTCCGAGTGAATTTTTGTATAAAAGTATTTTGAAATTGCCCGAGGCTCCTTCACCAAGTGCCGAGAAGGGTATTGCCATGCACCTCGCTTTTGACCGAGTTTGGCGAAGCAAGGATAAAGGCATTGAAAATATTCAATCCATTATCGACAAAACCGTCGAGGAGTCGCTGAAAAGATCATTTTTACCTTCGTTTGAACGAGAAGCCGTTTGTCAGGAGCTTTTAGAAGTATCACCCGCTATTGCAAATAGTTTAGCTTCGCACTTTGCCCTCCAAGGAAGGATTTTTACCGAGCATTGGTGCGAGGCTCATTACAAAAACATTTTGCTTCACGGCAAACTTGACGCTATTGTCGATACTGAAGATGAGACACTGGTTTTTGACTACAAGACTAGAGGAAAAATGAGCGCCAACGAAATTAAGGGATTGACCAAGAATTCAAATGGAAATTATTTTCGGCAGCTTGTTTTTTATAGATTATTGATTGAAGAGGATGTCAGCTTTAAAAATAAAAACGTGATTCCTTCATTAGTTTTTATTATGCCAGACAGCAAAGGGAGATGTTTTATTGAAACATTGCCAATAGAAAAAAGTGATCTTGAAAAAGTGAAATCAGAGATTCAACGGTTGCTTGATGCGGTCTGGTCAGGTGCGATTTTAACGGATTCTTGCGGCGAGGCTAAGTGTGAGTGGTGTGCGCTTAAAAAGCTATCTATTTGCCGGCCAGCAACTGATCGATGACAGACTTGAGAGCATCATAAGGGATGGCGCCTTGATTGATTGGGATTTTTCTATCCCCCGTCAGGATAATAGTATAAGGAGTCCCTTGGCCGCCGGCTGCTACTCCGTCGGCTCTCTGAGCCTCGACTTTGGCTGCGTATTTGCCGCTCGCTAGACATGTAGCAAATTTTGCCTTATCCAAACCAAGCTGATCAGCAATCATCGGTAGCTGAGCGGGGTCGAGCTGATTGTTGGATGGGGTAATGGCGTAAATCTTGTCGATATAGTTCCAAAACATTTGGTCTCCACCAATTTCACCAGCACATTCTGCCGCTTCGGATTCTTTGCGAGACTTTGGATGAAGAGAGTCGATCGGCATATGGCGATAAACCCAAGCTACGTCATTGTTTTTACCATAGGCATCGCTTATCTGATGCAGAGTGGTGTGAAATTGTTTGCAGAAAGGACACTCTAGGTCTGAATATTCGACTAAGACAATTTTGGCATTGATATTGCCCAAGATATGATCGGCACTAGTGACTGGAGCCATAGTGATATCTTGTCCAGCAGTACTTTGTCCGGCGGTGTTGCCAGTGTTTGTCGCTAGATTGGCTGAGGGTCGTCCGCTCATATAAACAGCTCCTGCGATCAAAAGGCCGGCAATAATAATTGAAATGGGGAGAATAATTTTATTGGTGTTTGTTTCCATGACGGCATTATAGCACAAAATATTTGGCTAATGCATAGCCAAATGCAAGGCTTTTTCCTCGGCATAGATCTTTTGGATTTCTGAAACTGAAAGGTTGTCCGAGAAAATATGCACACTGTCAATGATTCCGTTAAAATACGGATCGCCCCACTGAGATTTGCCTATATAATTGCTGGTGGTTCCACCATTTACCGTGTCTAAAGAAGCCGGTGAGATTGTCATATTATTGTTTCTTCCAATTTCCACCCCATTTAGATACATGACGCCAAGTTTTTTGGTGTTGTCGATGGTCACGGCTACATACTCCCAGATCCCAATCGGAAGGGTCGAGGGAGCGTTGATTTGCTGTTCATTTCCGTTACCTGAAGTAGTAATGGCAAATCGGAGGGTGTTTGACTGACTGTCAGGAGTTAAAAACATGTATACATTTATACCAGAACCGAAATCAAAAATTCTTTGCCAGTAGATTCCGCCACTTGGACTATTACCCCTCCAATAGACCCAGGCGAAAGTAAAGTTTGTAGCGTTGGCCACAATTTTGGCTGGGAGCTGAACATAGCTGTTGGCTGCACCGCTGAAATCAAGGGCATAACCCCTACCGTTGGGCGTTTGAGTAGTGTAGGAAACGGAGCCGTTTATAGTTCCATTTAGTTTTGAGCCAGTAGAATCTTGAACCACTGTGCCAGAACCCTCGTCAAATTCATAAAGGGCCACGGCGTATAGGGTGTGGAGTAAGTTGGCCCCAAACTGCTGGCCAGCCCCTATTCGAGCTTTATCTCTGGCTTGAAAAACAGCAGCCATTACGATTGTTGAGAGGAGGCCAATGATAGAGATAACCGTCATGAGTTCTATCAAGGTAAAACCTAGATTTTTTAGACGAGGTTTTTTTATGACACTGCGCATTTTCATAAAAGAAATTTTATTATCAAAACAATCATAACAATCCATGATACCCCTATCGTTGTAAGCATGATTATATTGGCCTGGCGTTTGTTTTTTGCCAGTCCCGTTTTGTAAAGTAATCCTATCAGTCCTCCCATTTTTTCCTGATTTTGGGGGGTACTATTGAATGTAACATTAGAATAATGCTTGGTTGGTGTAAGAGAATTATCCTCATCAAATTGCAGGTTTGACATAGGTTTATTGTAACAGTAAAGCCATTATTTTGTCTACGCAGTCGATACTGTCGGAGTAAAAACTTGGGGTAAAAAACAAAACCCACCTCAACAAAAATGGGTTTTGTTTGGCGGGTTTGCGCGGAGTGTCCACGGAGGCGTCCACGCCTAGGCAGGGACTGTGCTTATTTTTGGACTATGAGACGACATGTCGTAGATTTCATGGCATTTCATGCATTCACCCGAGGGGTTCAACGGTGAGATACAAGTGGTGCACATGGCCACCCAGCGAGCTTTTTTGAAGACATCTGTGCCGCACTTGGTGCACTGCCCATCAATAACAGGTGACCCACATTCGGTATGAGCCCACATCCATTTTTTGATGGGGATTTTTGGTCGGCGGATTTTACGGCCAGCCTCGTATTTTCGGAGGCCGTCCACTGCCTCACCAAGCAGAAGAGTCAAGGACGCAAAAGCCACTGTATTGAGCGCCAAATGCACTTTTGGCCCGACGTGTTTTTCCAACATAACGCAAATGCCCAGAATGATGACAATAAGCCAATTAAGTTTTTTCATAGAAAAGACTTTCTAAACTAAAAGTACAGTAAATCAAAATAAAGTCAAACTAAAACCCTAGCGAGAAAGTCATTTTCGAGTCAGCTTCTTTTTCCCAACTGGAGGTGTCGAGAGGAATTTCTTTGAGCATGTTTCCATCTTTGTATTTGAGATGACCGTGTGCGCGAGCGTATTCGTAGACTTCCTTGGTGATTTTGACATCTTCCAGACAGTATTTAATAATTTTGTCCAGTTCGCCTGTGCGCCACCAAGTGATAGCTTCGAGCCCATGGGCGATCTTATTTTTTCCGAGAGTAGCTTCGGCTACATCATCAAGCTTGATGCGCCGTCCAAGGGATTGCCGAATTTCTTTGAGCAAGTCAACGCTTTTTATTTTAGCCAAATCTCCAGGATAATATTTATTTAAAAGAGGAATATCAAAATGATCAGAATTGTAGCCGACCAAGATGTCGGCTTTTTCTATCAAAGGCCAAAGCTTGCCCAGATCTTCCTGAAGATAGGATGAATACTTGTCAGTCTCAGAATCGTAAACACACACTACCGAAATATCCAAATCAGCCGGGTCGTTTGAGCCGGCTTCCTGAAAAGTATTGCGAGTTTCGATATCAAAAATAATTTTTCTCATGTTAGGGGGTGCGGATTTATTTTATTTTTCAGGCAAAAGATAGAGAATGATTTCGGCAAGGGAAGAGAGTGGCGTCTTCTTTTCCTCACCGGTTGAAAGTTTTTTGATGGTTAAGATTTCACCGGCTATCTCGTCTGGGCCGATGATTATAACATAAGGAATATGTTGTCTGTCCGCAGTCTTGATCTGGTCGCCAATATTTTTTTTGTCATTTAAAAATGAGACGGTGGAGATATTTGAGTGGCGCAAGGCTGTGGACACCTTTTGAATATAAGCGTCAGCCTGGTCAAGATTTTCTGCTGAAATGCCAGTGGAGATAATAGCCACTTTCACCGGACTCTTGTAAATAGGCAAAAGGTTGCGAGTTTCGAGAAAGTTGGCAATGGTCACATCTCCCATGCCAAAACCAACTGCGGCCACTTTTTCATGACCAAAAAGTGAAAGCAACTCATCATAACGACCCCCGCCAAAAAGTGAACGATTGTTTTCTGGGTTTTTGTCGAAAACCTCAAAGACGATGCCAGTATAATAGTCAAAACCACGGATAAGCTCCTGATCGAGGACGACATTTTTAATCCCATTATTTTGGAGGGCGGTCATGACTTCATCGAGTTCTTCTTTGGCTGCGCGGATGTCTGGAAAGGCTATGGCTTGCTCGGCTTCGGCACTGTGATTGCCATCTTTTGCTCCAAAATCCAAAAAACTGAAAGCTTTGCCTACAATTTTCTCAGCTTCTTCTGAAAAAGTATCGGCATCCATTTTATTTTTACGGTCGATCAGCTTTTGGAGGGCATGAGATTGAGTTTCGGTGAGTTCATACCAATCGTTAAAAATAGCATTGAGCAGCTTGCGGCTACTGATGCGGATTTCAAAATCACTTTCCTGTGCTCCAAAGTTTTTCATGATTTGGTGGGCGAGAGTGATGAGCTCTATTTCAGCAGCATTTTTTTCAACCCCAAAGAGGTCCACGTTGAGCTGCCAGTGTTCACGGAGGCGTCCACGCTGAGGACGTTCGTAGCGAAAAACATTGGGAATAGAATACCAGCGCAAGGGAAAAGCCAATTCACGCCGCTTTCCGGCTACCATCCTGGCGACTGTTGGGGTCATTTCCGGACGAAGAGTCACCTCACGATCACCTCGGTCAATAAAAGTGTAGGTTTGTTCGTTGATAATTTCTTCGCCTGACTTGGCCCTATAAAGCTCAGCAGACTCGAGAATAGAGGCAGAATATTCTACATAACCAAAGCTTTCAGCTGTCTTTCGCCAAATATTGAAAATGTAGTTTTGGATAAAAAGATCTTCAGGGTAAAAGTCGCGCACGCCCTTGTAAGGCTCGGTTGAAAGCATTTTTTGGGTCTTTGGGGATGGCTTGGATTTTTCAGTCATATGCCGTACATTGTAGCTAATTATGGCACCTAAAACAATCACTCTTTGGAAGAAGAGGGGCGAAACGCCCCTGCAAGCTTTAGATAGACTTAGATCAGAGCTGGTTGCTGAAAGGGGTGATTTCTACAAGACTGTCCCTTTGAGTTATGCAGGGCGCCTTGACCCGATGGCTGAAGGTGCTTTGTTGGTCCTGATTGGTGAGGAAAATAAAAAAAGGAAAGAATATCTCGGTCTGGACAAGACCTATGAAGTCGAGATTGTTTTTGGAGTCGAGACGGACACGGCGGATACATTGGGGTTGGTCAAAAAAATAGAAAAAGGCCAGCTCAAAAAACTTCAAAATTTAGATAAAGAAAGTTTGAAAAAAGTGTTAGCCAATTTTGTAGGCACTTACGAGCAGGTCTATCCCGCTTTTTCCTCCAGACCTTTTGAGGGCAAACCCCTCTTCCAGTGGGCTCATGAGGGTATTTTCCCAAAAGTGAAAAAAAGAGTCACTATTCATTCTATCGAGCTGGTAGCATGCGGGGGCCTTCTCTTTGAAGATTTCAAAAAAAAGGTGGAGGAGGATTTTGATCTCATGCAGGAGGTGGTAGGGGATTTTCGTCAGGAAAAAGTGATTGCTGGGTGGCGGGATTTTTTCCAAACATCTCAGGATCTTTTTCAAGTAGTCATTCTGGTTGAATGTGCGAGTGGGGCATATATGAGGCAGCTGTCTCAAGATGTAGGAGAGCGGCTGGGTGTCAGCGCTATAGCCCGTCGGATTGTAAGGCAAAAAATAGGAAATTTATCTTCTCTTTAATTATCTTTCATCACAGATAGGTATGATGATGGCATGCCTGATGAAACATTTTCAAAAAGATCGGTTACAGAAATCTTGGATGTGGCTTTTGAGGAGGCTCTAAAAAAGGGTGCTTCGGATATTCACTTTGTGCCAATGGGTGAGTCCGTACGGATCCGCCTCAGGATCGACGGCTTGCTCGAGGATTGGGTGAGCCTACCGGCTTCTCTGCACTCTTCCTTAGTCGCTCGGCTAAAAGTTTTAGCAAAATTGAGGAGTGATGTGCACAGTCTGCCGCATGATGGAAGATTTTTCTATTATCCATGCGATGGGCCTAGGGTAGACATGAGGCTTTCTATTGTCCCGACCTACCATGGCGAAAGCGCGGTGCTTCGTCTGCTCATTTCCCATTTTGCTCCACAATCGCTAGTGGACTTAGATTTTTCTCCGTACGATGAAAGTTTGATATTAAAAGCCCTTCGACGGCAGCAGGGTATGATCGTGATCGCAGGGCCGACCGGCTCTGGCAAGACCACCACCCTTTATACTCTTATCCGTCTGCTAGATAAGCCAGATGTCTCTATTATCACAATTGAAGATCCTGTTGAATATGCTCTCGAGGGTATCGCGCAAATCCAAATCCAGCACGAGCGCGGGCTGACTTTTGCATCAGCTCTGCGCTCCGTTTTGCGCCAAGATCCCGACATCATAATGATTGGTGAAATCCGTGATACCGAGACGGCGCGCATCGCTATCCAGGCGGCTCTGACAGGCCATCTCATTATTTGTACTTTGCATGCTTCAGAGGCTTCTGCTGTAGTGCCGAGACTTTTTGATATGGGTATTGATCCGTACCTGGTAGCAGCCACATTGAAGCTTGTCATTGGGCAAAGACTGGTCCGACGCAAGGTTGGTGGACGGATGGGGGTCAACGAAGTTTTAAATATAGATGAAACTATCCGCACAGCTATCTTGGAAAAAAAGTCAGGGGAGGCTATCAAGGCTATGGCGGTGACAGGAGGCATGGTCACCTTGCATCAGGACGGCTTACAAAAATCAGCCCGAGGCCTGACTACCCTCAATGAGATCTTGAGGGTGTTGTCCGAATAAAGTCTGACCAATAGAGACTAAAAAAATGAAAAACATACTGGAAAAAATCAATCAGTCTTTAGACCGCTTTTTGGATTTACAAGCTTTTTCTGCTCGGCAGCAAGAAATTTTTTTTCGTTCGCTTAGTTTTTTAGTCTCGGCCAATATTTCGCTGGCTGATTCGCTCGAAATACTGATGAAACAAAATAAGGCTCCTCGTAAGCGGAAAATCATCAGCCATCTCCAAGTCTCGGTGGATCAAGGGGAATCCCTCTCATTTGCATGTGTCCATTTTGCATATATTTTCAATTCAGTTATAAGAGCCCACATCAAAAGTGGCGAAATATCAGGCAGGCTGGCTGAAAGATTGGCTTCTCTGGCTGATGACCAAAAACGTTTCAGGGAAGCCAAGGGAAAGCTTGTTGGGATGCTTGTTTACCCGGCTATTATTCTTTTGGCTGGCTTGATCCTTGTCTCGATATTGTTGGTTTTTGTTTTTCCAAAATTAATCAGTGTTTTTCAAGGCTCGTCTGTTCCGTTGCCTCTGATTACTAGGCTGGTGATTGCGTTGAGTGATGGCTTGGGTCGGTA
>JAQTMP010000003.1 GCA_028714275.1 Candidatus Paceibacterota bacterium | reverse complement strand
AAACTTATTAATTTCGTAAAAGATTGATATGAAAAAAATACAAAAGAAACAAAACTCTGCTCACCTCCCCACCATCCTCGTCATCCTCGGCCCCACAGCCTCGGGTAAAAGTGACTTAGCGGTGAAAATTGCCTTAAAAACCCCTCAAGGCGCGGAAATTATTTCTGCAGACTCACGTCAGGTCTACAAGGGTCTGGATATTGGTACAGGCAAGATTACAAAAAAGGAAATGGGTGGCATCCCTCACCATCTGCTAGACGTGGCCAGTCCGCGGACTATTAGTGGGCAACACGATAGACAGTTTACGGTGGACCGCTTTAGAAAAATGGCCGAAGAAAAAATCACTGACATTCTCAGTCGTGGCAAGCTTCCTGTTCTCTGTGGCGGCACTGGCTTTTATATCCAATCCATTGTTGACGGAGTAGTCCTGCCTGATGTTAAGGCTGATAAAAAACTGAGAAGCAAACTTTCAACCAAAACCGCCCCCCAGCTTTTCGCTCTCTTAAAAAAACAGGACCCAGCGCGTGCCAAAAATATTGATCCCCAAAACAGAGTCCGTCTGATCCGAGCAATTGAGATTGCTCAAGCCCTTGGCAAGGTTCCAAAAATTAAAAATAGCCCTCGCTATAGAGCCGTCCAGATAGGTATCAAGCCTACAGACAAAACCCTACACGCACGCATACACGACCGCCTCATCAAACGTATGCAGCAAGGAATGGTTACAGAAGCCAGACAACTCCATAGGGATGGTCTTTCCTGGAAAGCTATGGAAAGTCTCGGCCTCGAATATCGCTACCTGGCCCTTTTTCTACAAAAGAAAATCCAAAAGACTGAAATGCTTCATGATTTAGAGGTCGCTATTCGCCAGTATGCCAAGCGTCAAATGAAATGGTTTCAGCGGGATACGAGGATAAAGTGGCTGAAAGATAACAAGCTTGAGTATAATAAAATAAAAGGACTTTAGATTTTAAATTACCTTTTTAATAGCCTCTCGATAAGCAGGAAAATTAATGTCGTGAGGCGCCTCTTCAACCACTATTAGCTTTGAATTTTTAGCCAGCCGCACTGTTTCCTTGCATCTCTTTACCAGCTGAGGGAATTCTTTCCCTTCGGCTTCGCCATAAAATACGACTGAAGGAATCATCAGTTTCTGAGCAATTTTTCTTCCGCTTCGGGTCAAAGTATCGGCAAATCTTCTTGTCCCAATGTATTTTTTTACTTCTATTGTTTTCATCCATTCCCGATCCTCGCTAAAGTCCGGACTAAGCGAGCAGAGAAATATCTTTTTGGGTTTTAAAATATTTGCGGTGAGAATAGTGATCACTGCTCCGTAGGAAAATCCCAAGACATAATTTTCTTCTGACTTCTGTTTACTATAAAAATCGATAAATTCTATGGCGTTTTGAGATAAGACTCTATTTTTCCAATTGATAGGAACTTTGACTACCCTCATTCCCTTTGCTTCTAAATATTTAACAAGCCAAGAAAAAGGTTTATCTTTTGCCTGCATCATAAATCCTGGAAGAAGAAAAATGGTTTTGAGTTTGAGTTTGGATTTCATATTAAACTTTGACATCCTGTCCCCCTTCCATATCAACCGGACCATAAAAACAGCTCTCTTGATCAGTATAGACTGCCCACATACGATCACCATAACAATAATGCCACCATTCACCTGGATAATAGACAAAACCTGCGTCGCTCATTGCACTACGAAGTAATGTCCGATTATTAGCTTGTTCTTTAGAAAGATCTATACCAAACATAGGATATTTCTTTTGGATTTCGATATTATACCCTTTATCAGGATATGGACTTCCCATATCTAGAAATGTTCCATCTGAGTGAATTAGGGTTACATCAACCGCCCCACCACAATGATGATTAGCGAGCGGGTGTGGTCTAGCAACCACAAGTCGCACTTGTTGTTCTATTTTCTCATTACTCCAATCAGGATTGAGTTCCCTTAAGTTCTCAAATTCGGCATCCCAAAGATCTTTTTGATTTTTGAGGCTTCTGTATCCTTCTATGAAGGCTAGATTAATATTTTCTGGTAACAACTCTGCTGCCTTGTATAATTTCTCAGCAACGACCATCCTTACAAAATATACTGGTTGGTAGCTTTTTTCAAGTTCAATTATTTTTAGTTTCTTTGACTCAATTACCTCAATAAGTTCTTCATTATTTTCTTCAATAGTGACCTTATTCCATTCAGAGCGAGGAAGGATTTTTGAGATTTGGTTGAACATTGCTTTAGTATATCAAAATCTCAATCCTCTTAGATTACGGCAGGCGGGCCCGCCCCGACTCGAACGGGGAACCTCGCGTTTGGAGTGCGATGTTTTACCATTGAAACTACAGGCCCAATGACTGCTATTATACACATTTTTGGCTTTAATAAAATGGTCTGATTCTTATTTTCCTTCCTCTTTTGGCCTACAAATGGCAATAAAATTGAATCTTTTGTGACTGTGTGGATCTTCTTTTCTTTCATTCATATCAAAAATATCTGTAAAAATCTGTCCGAACATTTTTTCTATAACAAATTTTTTGGACAAGATATCAATAAATTCTTGCTGTGAAAATTCAACCGTATGGTAAGGACTCCCGTGGGGTTTCCTTGGAGTTGAGACAATAAAAATGCCGTTGGTCTTCAAACTTTCCTTCACTGCGCTTAAAAATTTAACTTGATCGTGGAGATGTTCAATGCCCTCAAAACTAACTACAACATCGAGGCTTTTAGCTTCAACGATTTCATTTAGTTTTTCAACATCGCCAACTATAAAGGAAATCTTGGGATCAGAAAAAAATTCTTTTGCGTGATTGATGGCGCCTTGAAAAATATCTACACCTCTAACTTTTCCAGCCTTACTGGCCAATTGTTTTGATCCGTACCCACTTCCACACGGGGCATCCAAAACACTGTCATTTTTAGTCAAAAAACTACTTGCAAAAAGATACCGAGCCAAGTGACTTGGCTCGGTATCTTTTAGGGCGAGAGGCGCTTGGCGTTCTTTATCCGAGAAAATCAAAGGATTTATTTTAGAAACTACTTTTTAGCCTCCTTGAAAATGACGTGCTTGCGGAGTTTTTTACTGAACTTTTTGAGCTCAATTTTTCGAGGTACTTTGCGCTTGTTTTTGCGAGTATAATACGCCTCGCCTGTCTCCTTGTTTTTTAAAATGATGAGATTGTCTTGTGACATATGTTTATATTTAGTGTTTCCCAAGGATACTATATTGACCAGCTGAAGTCAAACAAAATATCTTCCCGTCTCCGTTTATTCCTCTCTTCAGGCTTGACAACATCATCAATCTATATTATTTTATACCCAGAAAAATTGAGGAAAACTTATGAGTAATCTAATCGTCCGTTCCGGTTATTTTGAAGTTGAGGGGGGGGTACAAGGCCTCATGGCCAGGATTGTCTCAAGCGACGGCACCAAGACTGGTTGGCTAGTGACCAAGCGCCAGGCTTTGGAAACTGGTGAAGCTCTCATCGGCATCGGTATCACCGATCTGGAGTGGTTGGCCATCAAGGAGCAGGTCCATGCCAGTTCTCTCATCAGCCACGACGCTGAGCTGGAGGAATTTGCCACCAAATCGCAGATCGCTCTCGACGAACTCAAGCGGCGCGTCGAGGCCCTCGTCAAATCCCTCAAAAAGGATGAAGACGAAGGTGGCTGGTGGAAATAGCCCCCCATCAAAACTTAGTAACCAAAACACCCAGCCCGAGCTGGGTGTTTTCTATTGCGTTTTTCTAGTATCTGTTTTGTGTGCGTAGGGAGGGATTTGAACCCCCGAAGCCCATAGGGCGACAGATTTACAGTCTGTTGCGATTGACCACTCCGCCACCTACGCATGTGCGGATTAGTATACCCTAGGCTTTAGTTTTTTCCAAGAAACCACTTTTTTTCAAACTTTTTACTGGGGCAGTGCGCTTCCCCTTTTTCACCTCAAAAGAAAACTCGCCTATTTTTTTAGCATCAATATCTACCGTCACTGTCCCCCCTTTATTGATCCCTGAGGAAATAATCAGCGAAGCCACTGGATTGAGAATTTTATTTTGGATCAGGCGCTTGAGCGGACGGGCACCATACTGAGGATTGTAGCCTTCCTTGGCGAGATAATTCAAAACAGCATCTGAAACATTGAGCGCAATTTCTTTTTCCAGCAAACGCTTGATGACTTTGCCGACTTCGATTTCCACAATCTTGCGAATCGCTTCAGGCTTGAGCACATCAAAAAGGACAATCTCATCGAGACGATTTAAAAATTCTGGGCGGAAGTGATCCTTGAGTGCGTCCATCACTTTGGTTTTAACGCCATCATAGTTTTCTTTGTCGTTGGCCGCCTCGCCATCCGTCGTCATACTAAAACCAATCTTCTGCATGCGATCGATAAACTGTGCGCCAATGTTGGAAGTCATGATGATAATAGTATTTTTAAAGTTGACCATGCGGCCCTTGGCATCAGTCAAACGGCCGTTGTCGAGCACCTGCAAAAGCACGTTGAAAATCTCAGGATGAGCCTTTTCAATCTCATCAAAGAGAATAACGGAGTATGGACGATGACGGACCTGCTCAGTCAGCTGCCCGCCCTCATCATAGCCAACATATCCAGCGGGAGCGCCAATAATCTTGGAAACGGAATGTTTTTCCATGTACTCAGACATATCTACCCGAATAAGCGCCTTTTCATCATCAAACATAAATTGCGCTAGGGCTTTGGTCAGCTCAGTCTTGCCCACGCCAGTCGGACCAAGGAAAATAAATGAACCGATCGGACGGTTGGGGTCTGAAATACCTGCCCGAGAGCGCTTGACGGTGTCGGCGATTTTTTTGACCGCTTCATCCTGACCAACCACGGCCTTGCGAAGCTCATTTTCCATCCGATTGAGCTTCTCGGCCTCTTCTTCGAGCATGCGAGTGACTGGCACGCCAGTCCAACGAGCCACCACTTCCGCAATATCATTTTCCACAATTTCTTCTTTTAAAATACGACGGAAGCTTTGTAGTTTTTTCAAACGCTTGCTCTTGGTCTCAAGATCTTTTTCCAGGCTAGGAATTTTTGAATACCGTATTTCAGCAGCTTTAGACAAATCTGCTCTGGCCTCGGCTCTTTCGGCTTCCTGACGAAAAGTCTCAAGCTGTTTTTTAATACTCTTGATGGCACTCAGGATTTCCTTTTCATTGGTCCACTTAAGTTCTATTTCGGAAGTTTTTTCGCGCAGATCAGCGATGTCTTTTTCAATATCCTTGATGCGAGCTTTGGCATTTTTGGCGGACTCACTTTTTTCACCGCCCTTGATTTCTGCTTCCTTTTTTAAAGCTTCGCGCTCAATCTCAAGGCGCATGATCCTCCGGTGAGCATCCTCAAGGACCGGCGGCTTATTTTCCAAGGAAATCTTGAGGGAAGAAGCCGCTTCATCGATCAGATCTACCGCTTTATCAGGCAAGAAACGGTCAGTGATATAGCGGCTGGAGAGATTGACGGCGGACACGATAGCGTCGTCTGTAATGCGCACGCCGTGATAGAGCTCATATTTTTCCTTTAAGCCACGAAGAATAGCTACGGCATCCTCGAGTGATGGCTCGTTGACATAGACCGGCTGAAAACGGCGAGTGAGGGCTGGATCTTTTTCAATGTGTTTTTGATATTCCCGCAAGGTAGTTGCCCCTATCGCCCGAAGCTCTCCTCGAGAAAGCGCCGGTTTGAGCATGTTGGAAGCGTCGAGGGACCCTTCTGAAGCCCCTGCTCCGACAATGGTATGAATTTCATCTATAAAAAGAATAATTTTTCCATCTGACTTTTCAATTTCTTTTAAAATATTCTTCAAGCGCTCTTCAAATTCTCCGCGATATTTTGTGCCAGCCACCAAAATCCCAAGATCGAGAGAAACTAGCTCCTTGTCTTTGAGAGATTCTGGTACGTCACCCATAGCGATCCGATTGGCTAGGCCCTCAGTGATAGCCGTTTTACCCACGCCGGCTTCACCAATCAGGATAGGATTATTTTTGGTGCGCCGAGAAAGGATCTGAATAACCCGACCGATTTCAGTATCTCGTCCAATGACAGGATCGAGCTTATTTTCACGGGCAAGATTGGTGAGGTTACGAGTATATTTAGCTATGGCTTTCAGCTTTTTAGGAGTAGTTGTCTCTCCTGCCTTGCTTTCTTTCAATACCTCTAGGGCATTCATGACTGATTGCTTTTCAATTTTAAATTTAGCCAAAATTTCACGCGCGCTCGAAGCCACGTCAAAGAACGAAATGAAAAGATGCTCCGTCGAAACAAACTCATCCTTGAGGTCAGCCGCGACTCGTGAAGAATTTTCAATAATCTGCGCGAGCTCTGGGGTGAGATAGAGCTGATATGAAGGTGCGATGGTAGCGGAAGCCTCTGGCGCTTCGAGCTGCTCTAGCACAGAGTCCGTCAAAAGAATTGTATCTACTTCCAGCTTATCCAAAATAGATATGACCATACTCTCCTCTTGTATCAGGAGAGCAATGAGCAAATGAAGAGGATTGACATGGTTTTGGCCGCGCTCAATGGCAAGCTCGTGGGCTTTGCGGATGGCTTCCTTGGCTTTGGTTGTAAAATGGTTGAATGGAGGCATATATTTGGGCTTATTATAGCTTAATAAATGATTTGGGCAATCGCTTTCAGAAAGGCTTCTATGTCTGGCTTTTTTGTGTAGCGTCCTAGGGTGATGCGGAGAGAACTTTTACTGCAATCGACGGCCGTGGGATCGCTTCTCCTAACGGCTTCTATAACGTACGAAGACGAATCTTCTGACACCGTCCTACAGCTTGATACAGATGAGACGCAAAAACCTTTCACATCCAGCTGCAGGACTAGGTATTCAGCGTCAGATCCAGGAAAACAAACATTGATAAAATTGGGAGCGATTTCGGTATTGTGGTCATTTGAGATATTCGACCGGACTTTTGGTTTTATTTCTAGGATTTTTTTCAAAAGGTAGTCGCGAAGTTTCCATACCCGTAGGATTTCTTTTTCCTTTTCGGCGTCGGCAATTTTCAGGGCTGTGGCTAGGCCAATAATCCCCGCCAGATTTTCTGTACCCGATCGCAGGCCCCGCTCTTGGCCGCCGCCGGTGATGATTGGTTTGATCTCCACCCCTCGTCGCACAAAAAGCAGGCCGCTGCCTTTTGGGCCATAAGTTTTTGAGGCATCAAGCGTCAACATATCCACCCCGAGCTGTGGCACGCCCAGTGGACAGTAGAGAGCAGCCTGGCAAGCATCAGTGTGGAAATAGAGTGTGGTTGTGGATTCTTCTCCACGTTTTTTTCTTTCTTCACGCACGATCTTGGCAATTTCTTTGATTGGTTGGATTGTGCCGATTTCGTTGTTGACATACATTATTGAGATGAGGATTGTTTCTGGTCGGATGGATTTTTTAATTTCGGATGGATCTACTCGCCCATCGGCACCAGCGGGTACATAGGTCACCTCAGCCTGTCCACTTTTTTCAAGATCTCTACACGTCTCGAGGATAGAGCTGTGCTCAATCACAGAAGTAACAATGTGCGGAATTTTTTGATTTTTTCTGAAAGGCTCTTTTTCAAAGGATGCTTCAACCACACCCCTAAGGGCGAGATTATTACTCTCCGTCCCGCCACTAGTAAAGACTATTTCATCAGCGTGCCCACCAAGCGCCCTAGCAATATCTGTCCGGGCCTCAGCTATTTTTTTAGAGACTGCCACTGCTTCTTCATAAAGAGAAGACGGATTGGCGAAAAGGCCTGAGACTTTCATGGCCTTTATGACCCGCGGGTCAAGCGGCGTGGTAGACGCATAGTCTAAATACACTCTTTTGGACTGTTTTTTAAAGATATGGCTTAATATTGACATTTATTTAATATGAGTATATAGTTTTTTCAGAAAAAATCAATGCTCGAAACCAACCAACCCATGAAACCCACCTGTCACGCTGAGGGTGGGTTTTTTGTTTTTTTGATGTATACTTTATTTAGACTTTTGTATCTGTCTCGTAGTCGACACGATAGACGACCAGTTGGCTAGGAGCTGTCTCTAGCTCCAAGAAAAATAGTCTCTTGCCAATTGAACTACTGCAGTAAGCACACAACATTGTGCTTCCCTAAAAGCTGTTAGCTAGGTGCAGCATATAACGGGTGTTGAAATTCACAGCTGCAACGAGCACCCAGCTCGTCTGGATAATGAAGTGAGGCTGCTCCTCGCTTAGTTTCCTTAAATAATAAGGCGTATTATACTGAAAAAACACTAGACTTGTTTTATCACAGGCTGAGATAACTCAAAAACCTATCTTGTATAAAAATCTGAATGCCCTAACAGTAGCGCTGACATGGGGTAACCAAGGAACTTGGCACACGAGCGTTTCAAGTCTAGAAAATGGGTGTAGGCGCACCCAAAACCCCGAATCATACTATGTCTGTGTGGTTCGGGTTTCTTTTATTTACCTATACTTATACTCTCTATGCTTGCCCAATCCACTTTCTGGTTATTACCATCAATGTAGATAGAATTTTTATCCATATTTATGTACTATCATATACCTCTCTCTATCAAAGAGACTCGAATGTCGTCCCACATGCGGAGTCAATGCGACTATAAAAAAATTCTAAATGAAAACACCCAGACTCTTTCCAGAGAATTCGGGTGTTTTTGATTTTTTGCCTGCCTTGTGACCTTGTTAAAAGCCTCCGAGACCTGCCATTCTTTCGTATCCTTCAGGAAAATTGGCAAAGCAGTGTAAGTCGTCAGGTTGCTCATTTTCATTTGCATATATGACAGCATCTGCAACATTATCCAACTCAATCCTAATAATAGTCGGTGAGATCACGGTAAAATTTGGCAAAATCACTTCTTCCTCTTTTTTCCTTACTGAAAGTGATTTGAAAATTTGCCCCTCGTGTATTTGAGTCGGATGACTTGTCCAAGATCCTGCCTGAAAACGATTCAAGGGTAAATCCTGTCCAAAAACATGCAGCCCACCATCTTCAATAATTCTAAGGCTAATGATTTTTGACCTGAAGAGATAGTACCAATCGGGGGCCCGTTTCCCAACAGGGCCACCTGAAATACCAAATCCCTTCAACAAAGGTTTGCAAAACTGAGTCTTCAATATTCACTTAATCCTCCCTTGGTAATTATTTTTTTCTACAGGTAGACTAGTGTTATATACTGCGATTGTCAATAAGCTCATTTTGAACATTCTCCCAGTTGCGGTTACAATTTTTTTGCAATTACCCATTTTTATTGTATACTCTTGAAATGCTGAGTTCTTATGAAATTGACTATATTTTAGCGGGTGTAGCAGCCTTTTTGATTGTTTTGCTTTTGGCCTGGGCCATTCGCCTTGAGCTTCGGATCAGACGCCTGCTCGCCGGAGAGCACACCAAAGACATTCCTGAGACAGTGGCTTTTTTGAAAAAATCCATCGCGACTCTAGACACCTTTCAGCAAGAGACTGAAGACTATCTCCACACCGTAGAGCGTCGTCTCAATAAAAGCATTCAAGCAGTCCAGACTGTCCGCTTCAATCCTTTCAAAGGGATGGGCACTGGTGGCAATCAAAGCTTTGCCACTACCCTGCTAGATGAAAAAGGCAATGGGGTGGTGATCTCTAGTCTTTACTCCAATGACCGTGTGTCTGTCTTTGCCAAGCCGCTGACAAAAGCGACTTCGACCTATGAGCTGAGTGGTGAAGAAAGTGAAAGCATCACCCTAGCCAAGGAAGCTCTGAAAAAGTAGTCTGGAAACCCTCGGAAAATTTTTACACTTTTTATTTTTTCCTCCTACTCTTTAGTCCCCGCTTTACTTTTTATCTCCATTCCATGCCCAACACTAAAAAACCACAATCAAATACGACCGAGCGTCCACCTACAGTGGCCATCATGGGACATATTGACCATGGCAAATCAACATTGCTCGATTATATCCGTAAGTCAAATGTGGCAGACAAAGAAGTCGGCGGCATCACCCAGAACATGTCAGCCTATGAGGTAATACACGCTTCAAAAAAAATCACTTTCCTCGACACCCCTGGTCATGAATCTTTTTCTCAACTTCGCAGTCGTGGAGCCAACGTAGCCGATCTTGCTGTGCTGGTGGTGTCAGCAGAAGACGGTGTCAAGCCTCAAACTCTCGATGCCTTGAAGTCTATCACCGAAGCTAAGCTTCCTTATATAGTAGCCATAAATAAAATCGATAAGGCTGGAGCGGATATAGAGCGCACCAAGCTCAGCCTAGCTGAGCACAATGTTTTTGTGGAAGGCTATGGCGGGACTATTTCGTGTGTGCCTATTTCAGCCAAGGTGGGCACTGGCGTGTCTGAGCTGCTGGATCTGATTTTACTCACTGCGGAAATGTCTGAGCTTCAGGGTGACGTTGAAAAGCCAGCTGAAGGAATAGTAATTGAAACCAATCGGGACAGAAGCGGGATTTCCGCCAGTATGATTATAAAAAATGGTACTTTAAAAAGGGGCGACGTGGTGGTAGCTGGAAATGCAATCTCACCTGTGCGAATGCTTGAAGACTTTGCTGGCCGTCCTATTGATTCGGCTACTTTTTCTTCACCCGTTCGAGTAATTGGCTTTAGTGAAATGCCCAAAGTCGGCTCCCCTTTCCATACTTTTGACTCAAAAAAAGAAGCTGAAAAGTTTGTCGCAAAGACCGCTAGTGAGCCTGCCCACAATCAAATCAACCAAAATAAAATTCAAGAAAGTCCAAACGTTTATATTCTGCCTATCATCATCAAAGCCAGCACCTCGGGTGTGATCGAGGCTATTGATTTTGAAATCAATAAAATAAAAAATGACCGTATAGCCTTTAAGGTTCTCTACAGCGGCATTGGAGATATTTCTGAAAATGATATTAAGATCGCTTCGGGCAAAGAAGGAACGTTGGTGATAGGATTTGCCACCAAAGTGGATGGCTCGGCTAAAGCCCTAGCCGAACGTCTTGGCGTCCAAATCCAGGTTTTTGATATTATCTACAAACTGACTGAGTGGCTGGCTCAAATAGCCCTTGAGCGTACACCAAAAATGGAAGTCGAGGAACAAAAAGGCCGAGTCAAAATTTTGAAATTCTTTAGCCGAGCAAAGGATCGTCAGGTGATTGGTGGTCGCGTAGAGGAGGGTGTCCTAACTGTGGGCGATACCGTCCGCATCCTACGGCGCGACGTTGAGATTGGGCGCGGCAGTGTTCGCGAAATTCAACAGGCCAAGGCCAAAACCAGTGAGGTCTTGGCTGGCACAGAATTTGGCGCCATGATCGAATCAAAAATTGAGCTTGCCCCCGGAGACAAAGTTGAGCCTTTTCATACTGTTTCAAAATAAATAATTTAAGACCAAAAATATATGGCTTTCCGCTCGCAAAAAATAACCGAACAAATCAAGCATCTGGCTTCCGCTTTTTTGGCCGAGCAATCAAACGGCCAAGCCCTCCTCACGGTCACCGATGTCTCTCTTTCGGATGATGAAAAAAATGCTCTCATTCTATTTACAGTTTTTCCTGAAAAAAATGAGAAGGCGGCTCTCGGCTTTGTAAAACGCAAGCGAAGTGAATTTAAGCACTATGTCAAAAGCAAAAGTAAACTCGGGCGCGTCCCCTTTTTTGACTTTTCCATAGACGGTGGCGAAAAAAATAGACAGCTTATTGATAAAATAAGTAACCAAATATAAAATATAATAACCCTCGGTTCGTCGCCGAGGGTTATTATATTTTATATTTGACTAGTTACTTGATGTTGTAAATGAGCCATTGCCTACCGTAGAGACATTTCCTGATGCGTCTGTACTTGTGAAGGCATAGAAGTACTGCGTGCTTGTAGCCAGACCGCTGAGGGAAACATCGTGGAAGTATGAGAGATCAACTGATCCAGCTGTCGATGTTCCGCTTGTGGAAACCGTCGATGAGGTACTCAACCAAACCTGACTATTTGAAGGTTCGTTGGTAATCCAGATCAACTGAGCCGAAGTAGCCTTAACCCCAAAGACCGTGCTAAACAAGATACGTGGAGCTGTTACATCACCGGAGGTAGCAGACACTTTAGTTCGGAAACTCAATAAATTTGAGTCCTTAACATTGCCACTTGCATCCGTAGCTACTATCACAAAGTAATATTTGGTATCAGGAGATAGACCAGCGAGATCTACCGTATGACCTAGAGTCAATGAACTTTGGATGACTGACGAGCTGCTTGCGGTCACATCACTACTTGTAGAATATCTAAGCTCACCCGAAGCAGATTCATTTGTATTCCACTGGATGCTTGCTGTACTTGTACCCGAGACTACATGCACATCTCGAATCAATGGAGCTACTAGATCCACTGTCGTGCTAGCAGTGGTTGTAGAGGTGGTTCCTGACTTTAGAAATACCCCAAACCATCTCTGGAAAATTCCCAGCCAACCCTTGGGGGCAGTGGTTGTGCCGTTTTGATTAACGAAATCAATCTTCTTTTCAAGACCCTTTGGCAAATGCCCTCCCCCTCGATTGTCACCAGCCGAAGACGAGGCGGAAACTGTAGCAGCAGCTGAAGTAGTAGCACCCACCGCTACACCTTCTCCGTCATTGTCATTGTCATTTCTAGCTTGGTTTATCTCTTGATCACGACCAGAGAGGCCCACATGTATACCTGCGTTTACATTGGCCTTGACACCTGCTCCCAACCTCAACCCCTCATCAGCACTTGCGACTACAGGGCTGACTGCCACAAAGGCAAGACTAAAGGCTAGAGCTAGGGGCATAATTTTCTTAAATCCAATTTTTTTGTTTTTCATATAATTTATATATTTAGAAGGCATATTACTTAATAAGTTCGACCCTCTGCCCTATGTAACGTATGGCTTCACCTACTCTTACTCTTTAATTTTTTGGCCCCAAATCAAGCTGCTTGATGATGTCCTGATGTTTTTCGAGGACTTTTTCTAACGAATTATGCCTGTCTTCAGACCTATTTTGCTGATTTTGAGTCTCGCTATTGTTTCTATTTTGAAAGTTATTATTGAATTGATCCCTTATATTCACAGTCTCAGTCGTGCTCCCCTGAGTTGTCGTAGCTAAAGTGGTGGTGCCTCTTGTCTTGCTGAAAATATCCAATGGCGCTGTGACATTTAGGCTATTGTCCGTATTTATTTTTAAATTATTTTTCTCATCCTGCCCTTTATTTCCTTGCATATTATTGCCAACATTTTGGTTGAGATTTGTTTGAATAGTCTGATCTAGCTTTACGCTCGCCTGAACCGCTCGAACAGTCTGGTCGATTACCTCCTTCTTGATTTCAACCTTATTTTCTGGATTGAGGGCATTTTTTTGGTTGAGCTGCTCTGCTTCCTGAAGACGCTCATTTACAAGCCCTAGCTCAAAAGTTGCTTCTGAGGCAGGAGAAACCGAATGAATAAAACGAGCCACCTTTTCATTGACACCCGTCTTGACTGGATAGAGGATGTCTCCAGGGAGAGCTCTGTTGGCCGCAAAAACGGTGCTGCCTCCTACCAGCAATACCACTGCAAGCGAAGCAAATACCACCTGAGCACGTTTTGACATCAAGAAAATCTGCCACTGTGAAAAAGGACTTTTGATTGGAAGATTGGCCTGCGTACGACCAACATCTGGGGACATACCGGCACTGGCAATAAAGGAGGAACGCAAAGCACGCTTCTCACTAGAGGTGAGGTTTATCTTTTTTAAAAGTTTTATGGAGTTGTTAAATTTAAAATTAAACATATTTTTAAAATTCTTGCTCGTGCAAAATCTTCTTTAAACGCTCGACCGCCCGATGGATCCTGACCGAAATTGTATTGACTTTTTGTTCCAGCATGTCAGCAATCTCTTTCGGGGTATAACTCTCAACATAGCGCCAGATGATGAGATCCTTGTCCTCTGGCTCAAGCTTGTCCAAGGATTTCATAGCCCATTCGGCCTCAGCGTATCTTTGGGTCTCCATGTTTTCATCTACTGGATCAAAGCCCTGCTCAGCCAAATCCTCAAGCGACTGCTCTTTTTTCTTTCGATACCAGTCGATCACCAGATTTCCCGCTATTTTATAGATAAAAGCTTTAAGATTTTCCACCTCATGGCCATCCTTTAGGTAGGCCCAGGTCTTGAGGAAGGTTTGCTGCATCAGATCCTGAGAAAGCTCCTTATCATGAGTTTTAAAGTAACAGAACCTAAAAATAGCCTCCATATAGGAGTCGTATGCCGCCAAAAATTGTTGTTCAGAAATCTTCCTTTCCATAGGCTGTGACGTTGAGGTCCCTGTTTATTTACACCCTTATAACTCTAAAACAAATACCCCTTATTTGCCAAGCATTTAAGGGGTATTTGTTTAACAAACTGTAAATCCAAGGCTTATTACATTGACTGCACTGGGTTTGAGACTGAGCAATTTTTGCAGTTTCTCTTGTGAGTGAAAATTTCAAAAAGGGCTGACAAACCAACAAGGACATAAATAATGCGAGAAATGGCTGCTGCTTGACCACCAAAAATCTGACCGATGTCCCAACCAAAAAGACCGACTAGTAGCCAATTGAGCCCTCCGATCGCCAAGAGGATAAAAGCGATCATGTGTGTTGCTTTCATAATTTTAGGATTATTTTATATAGGTTAAGTAATAAGGAACTAAAGCAGAAATATTAAGCCTACCGAAAAAGAACTGGTGACAAAAAACATTCGACCTTTTTTTACGCTCTAATTATAGCACCATACACCTATAATAAGTACCGAGATATTCACACCTGCATAGCTTAGCGAGAAACCGAGATTGTTGTACTGCCTATCTCAGCAATAGCGCTGACTGTCAGCCTGCCTCCAGAATCTTGGGACAAGCTATACCCTGTATTGTAACTACTAGTGCTTGTGTAGTATGCCCCTGCTGCGCTAGGGTCAAAAGGTAATGAAGCCAAGTAAATCGGCACTAAGCAGGGAGCTACATCAGCTTCACTACTGCTGCCAGTACCGCTTTTTATAACAGTAGGCAAAGAAGGAAAAGCAAAGGCGACACCGTTGCAGGTAAAGACTCCTCTATTTTCAGAGATGTTTTGACCCAGAGCATTTAGAATGCTCACTACGTTGGCAGTACGCTGTGAATCTCTAGCCAGCTTGAACTGACGCGAGGGGTTGATAGCTATCAAGACTACCGTAGCCAAAATAGCAATGATGCCGATAACGACCAAAATTTCGATTAGAGTAAAACCGTACTTACTTGTAGGACAAATTTTTTGACCCTGGATTTTTTTGAATATTTTTTTCATGCCATCAGTGTAGACTGCTAGCGGCAGATTTCGCTCAAGGTAAATTAAAGATTTCCTGAACTCCAGAAACCCTCAGTGAAAATCTTTCAACAAAAACCTCAGCCTGGATAAATGAAGAAAAACGGCTCTCTTTAGGGCTTTTTTCTGTAGTCACTAACTTCCATTCATTTTGTGAACCGCCAAGATAGACTTTTGAAACAACACATTCCGGCCAATTTTCAATAAAATGATCCTCCGCCAACCAAAGTAGAGCAACGGATAGGCAGCTGAAGGCTGCTGCCTTATTTTGCAATTTTTGAATTTCATCGAGTTGAATTTTTCTGGCCTGGTAAATATTGAGCGAAGCCATGACAGCATACTCGAGCATTAATGTCCCTATTATGCTCACGGCAATCAAGGCCGCAAAACCAGAATTATTTTTCATCCTGCTACCCTATCATGCTTACATAAACTAAAAATAAATTTTATCTAAGCAAAAATTTATGTTTACTCCACTTCCATTTCCTTCTTCGTTTTTAATCTCACGATATAAGCCACCACAAAAAAGACTACCAGCGCAAAAGCAATCAGGCTTAGACGAGAAAACCAGTGCTCTATTAAACCAATTCTATACCCAAAAATAAAACCTAAAATAATATACCCTGCTGACCAAATAATGGCACTTAAAATGTTCCAGATGGAAAATGACGCGAAAGGCATTTTTACCAAGCCTGCTACAAAAGGTACGATTGGCCGCAATGGACCAATAAACCGGCCAATAAAAACGCTTTTATCCCCATACTTTTTAAAAAAGGTTTTTCCTATCTCTAGATGGCTCAGCTTGAAAAAACGGTTGCCTTGATGAAAAAGTTTTTCGCCATGAAAACCGACAGCGTAGGCCACAAAATCCCCCGCCACCGCTCCAAGAACGGCCACTAATATTAAATTGGGAACATCAACGTAACCTTGTGAGGAAACAAAGCCAAAAAAAAGCAAAGCGGAAACCCCTGGAATAAAAAGGCCGATGACTGGCAGAGCCTCTGCAAAAGAAATTAAAAAGAGGATTAGATACCCCCATGGCCCTATTTGATCAAGGAAAGGCAGAATATGTGAAAGAGAATGTGTAAATGGATGATAGTAATGAAGAGGTGAAAAAAAGTAGCGCATCATTTTTAATTTGTAGGATAATTATAGCACAGGCAAAAAACAGGCCCAAAACAAGAGGCTTTGAAGGCCTCTTGTTTTGGGCTATCCCCCGCTGAATGTTTTATCACTTTATTGAGTGGTAAAAGTTGCAGGAGTGGAGACACTAACATTGCCAGATGCATCGATAGACTCAACCACATAGTAGTAGACTGTATGAGGCTGAAGCCCCGATACCGTCACGGCTTGAGTAGTCTTTAGGCTGGCATCTACAGCCACAGAGCCGCTAATGAATGGAGCTGTGAAGCTTTGACTAGACTCAGTCAAGCTCAAAGGCTGAGCACTATAGAAGACCTTGGCTTGTGAGGCCTCGCTAGTATTCCACATGAAGGTAACTGTATCCAACCCATTTGTGGTTGTTGTATTTTGAACACTCACTCCAAAAATAACTGGAGCGGAGATATCCACACCGAGACCAGAAGCAATCACACCATTAAGCTTGGCGAGAGTCAGTGGACCAACTCTTCCTGCCTGAGGAAGATCATACGCCACCTGAAACTGGGTAACTGCAGCTTGCGTCAAAGGACCAAAATATCCCGTAACCAATCCTTCTGGGTATATTTTAGGGTTTGAAGCCAAGACTGACTGCAGGTTGCTTACATCACCTCCACGGGAGCCGACTGACATTTGTGAAGTGATGGGCGCACCGGCAGCCAACGCAATTGAGTAAACAAAAGCAAAGGCCACCACCGCTGCGACAACCATTCCACCCATGACAACCTCCGCCCATTTACCGAGATTTTTTATATATTTCATGTTTGTTGATTAAGCTAATAATAATGAATGGATCAAAATCCATAAAACACTGCGACCTTTTATGCAACCTATGACGTGAATGCCCCTTTGTAATGACACATCAAAAATACCTAGTAAATAGGCCGAAATTTGAACATTATTTTCTATTTTTTAAAACTTTTTATCCAAAGACCATTTATCCCTGCCGTATAAAAAGACAGATAGAGTAGCCAAGGCTAGACCGACATCCCGCACCGCAATGGCCCCATATCCAATAGTATAGGCTATGCCTAGTAAATGAAGCCCGAGCAAAAGGGCTGCCGCTCGTGTATAAAATCCGGCCAACAAAAACAAGCCTGCCACCACTTCAAACCAGCCGTTTAAATAAACAAAGCCGATCTGACTGATAGGTAGAGAAACAGTCCAGGTGGGCAAGAAACCGATCCAATCTGTGGGACTAGCGAGCTGTTGAAAACCAAACCACAAAAAAACCAAGCTCATACTGATACGCAATAAAATGTGTGAAAAGGATTTCATTTGTTTATGCTTATTTTATTTTACGAATGCCAAAAGCTTTGATAAAAAAATCAATCGAAGAAGTAGCTAAGGACGCTTCCGAGGAAGTAGCCGAGCTTGTACCCTCTTCGCCTAAGACCACTACAGTGTCCCCCACGCTGAAACCAGCGCTTGGATCAAAACGCGTATCTGGGGTGACAAAAACTCTGGCTGTCTCGTCGCCATCGTGATCCAGCATCACAAAGCCCTGAGCATCAATAAGAGTAATGACCCCCAGATGAATGTCCGTAAAATGAGGCGCTCCATAGTTTTTATAAAACACACCCGCGATTGGCTGTAGAGAGAGATCACCCTTGCGAGCATGCCGTAAAAATACATCGTGAATGGACGTTTGGGCCAAAAAGACTCCTCCCAAAACCACTATCACCATCATACCCATGGCTGAATAAATAATCGGCTGACGATAAGAAAAAGCATAGCGTTTGAGCAACTTTTCCAAAATAGCCATAAAGGCCACCACCACCAAAACTAGAATCCAAGGGAACGAGAATAAAAAAGCTCGGATACCCAAAGGACCAAAACCTGTCACAAAAGCAACACCCGTATGGAAAACCACAAAAATAATAAAGCTAATCACATATATGAGCAATAAGAAAAGGAACAAGGCTCCCAATACAGCCAAAAATCCCTGGAGAATAAAATACCATTTGGGTCGCATTTTTAGGTTTCCCTTTTTAATCATCTCGTCTATTTTGTTGTCTATTTCATTTGTCATGTTCGTAGTGTGGATTGACTTCATCGACTATTTTTTTCAAGGCTTCTCGACCCCTCTTCAAACGGATACCGACTGTAGATATAGGTATTCTCATAATATCAGAAATGGCTTGATAATCAGCTTCTTCATAATAATACAAGACCAAAGGTTCCCGATACTTTGGATCTAAGCGGTCTAAAGAGATTTCCAGCATCTTTTTGACCTGCATATCATCAAGCGTATCCTTTTCTCCACCCTCATAGACTGGATGTGGAAAAAGAGTGTCTGGATCAAAAAAAGTAACCGGTTCCTTGCCCCTTTTTTTGATGGCATTGATGAACTCATTGTGAGCAATCCGATAAAGCCAAGGCGAAAACTTCCTAGTCGCATCAAAACTTTTGATATTGGTGTATGCCTTGATAAAGACTTCCTGGACCAGGTCCTGGACATCATCATACCCAAAAAGGAATCTTTGGGCATAACGAATCATCTTGGCTTCATATCTGCCTATAAGCACAGAGAAAAGCCAAGTCTGCCCTCGTTGGACCTGTAAAGCAACTTCTTCGTCAGAGTGTTCAGCCATAAAGCCATTCTACCATTTTTTATTATTTTTATTTATTTTTTAAAGGACGGATGTGCATTCCCCTGACAGGCAGTCGCGCCATAATATTTACGCTGGTCGCTGTCACTGTATTATTAGCTACTGAACCGAGGACTACCACTCGCTGACCGATTGCAAGATTACCCACGCCGCCAGTCGAAGTAGCTGTCTTCCCATTTAATTTAAAGAGCGTGTTGTTATCTGTGACGACAGTCAGAGCGGTGGCTGCGGTCGTGGTGCCATGCTCCCATTTGTCCAAAGTAAAGCTGGCTCCGTTGATAGCTGAAATCGTTCCAATAGAGATATTACTTTTATGCTGGATATTCTCGCTATGATTTACCCCTGGCTTACCGTCGACGATGTTAGTTGCGGCGACATTAGTGCCTGAGACTGTGCCTCTCACCAAAAGGACATCGTTGACCTGAATATCACTAACATTTATAGTCGAACCGTTTTTGACTATTTTGGCATTGGCGGCGTCCACTATGTAGTCAGTGGTACTCGCAAACTTTCCGACTAGACTAATAGTGCTGCCGCTTACCCCCGTCACTGATCCGACCACTCCGGTCTGCCCTGCTTCTCCAAGATGCGTGCGCCCCCACTTGGTTGAGGCAAAAGTAGGGGTGACCACTATCAGAGATAAAGCTAACGTTGAACTTGTAATAAGGATTCTTTTTCTAAAATTTTTATATGATTTCATACCCACTTATACATGGGCATTTCATTTTTATTTCAAAACAAAACAGGAGAAATTACATGTACCACTTGGAGCGAGTATATTTTGTCAAAAGAATATGGGCCATGAGAAGACTCCAACATGCCAAAGCAATCATAAATAGAGCCACTTTTAGGTTGAAATTGATACCCGTTGAAGGAACCTGACTAAGGTATACGCCGGCCACTGGTCGCCCTTGTGGATAAGTATAATTTGTTGGGTAAGTATAGACCGTAGGGTTGTTGTAGTAGTTGGTACCTCCATAGTATCCATAACCAGACACGGTCACGTAGAGACTGGCACATCCGCTACCACCGCTAGACGCACAGATAGAGAGTACCGATGTACCGGGACTCGTACCGAAGACATTGACTACACTGCCTCCAGTCATGTAGGCAGACACGACGTTTGGATTGGAATTGCTCGAAAGCGTATAGCTACCTGTTCCATAGACTATGATCTGTTGACCCTGCCCCACATTCAAATTTAAATTATTTTGACTCAAGCCTGGGGGAGATTGGTTGTTGTTGTAGGTTGATTGCACATTTACATAAAGAGTACCGCACCCTGAATACCCACCGTTACTACAGATAGTCAAAGCGGCTGTACCGAAACCCGTTCCAGTCAAGTAAAGCTGATTGCTGCTATTGATAGTGGCATTGATCACGCCCGAATTGGAATTCGAAGAAATGTAGTAGCTTCCTGATCCACCAAAAATACTCACCGTTGCGCTTTGATTGATAGATAAGTAAACATTGGTCTGACTAAAAGTTAGAGAATTGTAACCTCCCCCGGTAAAGTACGGCCAAACTATCATCGGTGATTGCTGGTTGTTGACGACAACGTAGGCATTAGTTCCTGAAGGAATATTGTAAGCATTGCCGCTCACTGTAGTTGAAAAATATCCGCTGGAATTGGTATTGCCAATAACCCCGGCATTAGCAATATTAGAAGAACCGACTGGGTTGTAGTAATAGAGATATATAGGTGAGTTGACATCCCCGCTGACTGTAATCTGAACTGATCCACCTACGGTCGTAGCCGAAAGAGTCGGCGTAGCAGCCAAGGCAGCGTGAGTAAAAATACCCATACTTAGAGCCATAATTGCTGCAAAAATTGATATTTTTTTCATAAGAATATAGTTAAGATTATAAAATTAACTACTTATATTTCTATAAATACGCTTATTTGGTAGTTTTGTCAATACCCACACTCACTTCTGTATACGTGATGGCGCTGATATCCTTGATGATGTTTGAGAGAGTATTAAAATCACTTTTTCCTTTTGTCATGATACATATGGTGTATGGATTGCCAGTCATATACACAATACCGCAATCATGGAGTTCTCGAAAATCCACAACGCCATTTGCTGTTTCAGCTGTCCTTTCACCAAATTTATCTGCCACTTTAGTGCCAGCAGGCACACCCGCAGCTATACCTTGTTTGAAATTTGTCTGAGATAAAATTTCCAAAGCCTTTTCAGAAAGATCTCGATCTAGGTAGGTGGCGTTGTATAGAACTCTGAAAAAATGGGAGTACAGCTTTGTTGAAATATAATCTATAGTCGAGGTGCTGTCCTGACTAGGTGGTAAAGGTAGACCGAGGTCTGTATAAACTTCATTCAGAGATTTTTGATCAATAAAATTTTCAAGGACGGCCAAAGCGTTATTGTCTGAATTCTCTATCATAGTCTGGATTAGACTGGCAAAAGTATAGGAAGCACCTTGCTTTAGAGTGGTGGTAGCGGAAAAATATTCTGACTGGTTCAGATTTTCTTTTGTATCGTATAAGACACCCTTAGCCAAAATAGAAGGATCCTGCTCTGTTAGTTTTAAATAGGCAAACATCACAGCCACTTTCAAAAGACTGGCTGGAGAATAGCGGTCATTTTCGTTGACTCCTGTCCACTGGCCGCTGTTTAGATCCTTAAAATAATAAGAAATGTCACTCACAGATCCGTCCTTTTTTTTCTGATCGATATAATTTTTTATTTTGTCCGCCAATGGCGTATACTCATAAAAACTGGATTTTTCAGAGCATAAAAGCAGAGGTTGGGTGAGCGGGTATTGAGGATCATTTTCTCTTAGACCTGGCCCGCTGGTATTTTGACCGCTAACAGTATTGTGCAAAAAATATCCGGCCACTAGCCCGATCAAAACAAAACCTATAGGTAATGCAATCTTAAAAAACTTGCTCTGCATAAAACTTATACCTAAATCGTATGCTTAGAGTACGTCTTTGTCAATAAAAATTTTACGTCCGAGGCTAATCAATAAAGGTAATAGCCTTGCCGCGTTTGTTGGCTCGGCCAGTACGGCCGATACGATGGACATAGTCTTCATACGTCGCTGGGATATCAAAGTTGATCACATGACTGACATCAGGAATATCGAGACCGCGAGCAGCCACGTCGGTCGCTACGAGGATCTGGAGAGTGTTATCCTTAAACATTTTTAGCGCTCTTTGGCGCTGGCTATGATTTTTGTTGCCATGGATTGATTCGGCCTTGAGCCCTCGCTGCATGAGGGCCTGAGAAAGTTTTTCTACTCCGTGCTTAGTCCGTCCGAAGATCAAGACTTTTGAAAAATCTTTTTGATTGAGCAGTCCATCAAGAATGTCAAACTTATTGCCTCCTTGACCTACCCGCACTACGTCTTGCTCCACATTTTTTGCAGTGTCGCGTGTCTTAACTGAAATGCGCACAGGGTCACGCAAAAATTCTTTAATCAGGCCCTCAATTTCTGGAGAAAGAGTGGCGGAAAAGAAAAGAGTCTGGTGCGATTTTGGCATCCCCGCCATGATAGCGCGCATATCCTTGATAAAACCCATATCAAGCATGCGATCTGCCTCATCAAGCACAATGGTGTCAAATTCTGGGAGCTTGATCATTTTGCGATCAATGAGATCTTTGAGACGCCCTGGGGTACCAATAATAAAATTGTACTGGTAGCGGAGCTGAGAAATCTGCTGACGGATATTAGCTCCGCCCACGCAGCAAACTGAAAATATTTTGCAGTCTTTGGTGTGTTGAACAAAACCCTTGAGCTCATCATCAATCTGAATAGCGAGCTCTCGAGTAGGCACGACGACTAACACCTGTTGCTTTCGATCAAGTAGGACCTTGTTTAAAAGAGGAACCAGAAAGGCCGCTGTTTTACCCGTGCCAGTGTTGGCAATACCTACCACATCAAGCCCTTTGAGGACCTGAGGGATAGCACGATCCTGGATCGGTGTCGGTGTGACATAACCTTTTGAAACAATACCCTGCTTCAAATTTTCTCCAATCAAAAAATCCTGAAACTTGTGTTCGGGTACAAAATGTTCCATTTCCTCAGTGACAGTGACTTTGTTTATGAAACGGGATGGGTCAATGTATTGACCACCAAAAGCCCGGCCCCGAGGACCGCTGCGAGGACTACTGCGAAAATTACCTCGCTGGCCGCCGCGTGGAGGTCGAGCAAAGAAAGAGCCACTCCGGGCTGGGGAACGTGGGCCTGAAGCACTACTAGAGCGACTACGACTAAAACTACTATTTTTTTGATACATATTTTATCTATTATCTAACCTACAAGAGACGTCGAGTCTCCATAACCTCTAATCAAAACCTTAAAAAGGGCGCGTAATAAATGGGTGCGCGATCAGGTGGTCTCGTAAGTTTTTAGACAAAAGATATAGAATCCGTCACATGAAAAACCAATGAGATTTAGTTACCTCTACAGAGTAGCTTATATCTGGTATTTTGTCAACTATTTATTCTTTCGCTTATGAATCATCAGATTGTTCCCATCTGGATCTTGAAAAACTGCCATATGACAAACCGGTGTTTCAGTAGGTTCAACTAAGAATTTCACACCACTGTCCTTTAATGCTTTCGCAGCAGAATCAAAATCCTCTACCTCGAGGGCGACGGCGGCTCCATTTGGTCCAGGATTAAAACTTGGTGCGCCTTTGCCAATCGCAAGAGTGTGTGAGCCCATTTCATATTCAATCATGCCTGTTATCCCATCCTCAGACCAGACACTTGCTGGTGTCAGACCAAGCACGCGCTCATAAAAGTCTCTTCCCTTTTTAAGATCACTGACTGCATAGATAACAAAAGCTATTTCAATTGGTTTCATATTTTTATTTGGTTTTACTTATTTATGTTTAAAGTATAAACGAGTCTGTGCTACTATGCCACCAATGGAAAACACAGAAAAAAAGACCAGCAAGGCAGAGACTCTCTGGGATGTGGCTGTGATTGGGGGCGGGCCTGCCGGTATGATGGCGGCAGGGCGAGCGGCAGAGCTGCTGCCAGGCAAGGTTATTTTGATCGAAAAAAATGCTTCCCTTGGTAAAAAGCTCCTCATCACTGGTGGAGGCAGATGTAATGTGACCAATGCTGAGTTTGATACGCGCAAACTGCTCGACAAATTCAAAAACAAGGGTAAGTTTCTTTTTTCTGCTTTTTCTCAGTGGAATGTGAAGGAAACCTTGGATTTTTTTCATGCGCGAAAAATGGAAACGAAAGTGGAGAACGGCCAACGGGTCTTCCCTGTTAGCAACAAAGCTCAGTCCGTGTGGGATGTTTTAGTCAATTATATGAAAAGCGGCAAGGTAGAAGTGCTTTCAGATTCTCCAGTCGTCGGCTTTATCGAGGAAAATAAAATGATCACTGGCGTAAAACTAAAAAATAAAAAAATTATCCGAGCTAAATCCATTATTCTTGCCACCGGAGGCACTTCCCGTCCTGAAACAGGCTCGACTGGAGATGGCTACGCCTGGCTAAAAAAAATTGGCCATACCGTCACTCTACCCGCACCCTCTCTTGTACCAGTGGCCGTCAAAGATAATTGGGTCAAAAGACTAGCTGGAGTCAGCCTGAGCGATATTAAAATCACCACACTCCAAAACGGAGAAAAGCAGGGAGTGATCAAAAAGGGCAAGGTTCTCTTTACCCATGTTGGTCTCAGCGGTCCGACCATTCTCAATATGAGCAAAGACATCGGTGAGCTTTTAAAATATGGCGAGGTGACCATCTCACTCGATCTCCTCCCCGCACTAGATTATGGCCAGCTCAATGCCAAACTTCAGGAGATTTTTAAGGAAAATTGCAATAAAAAATTTAAGAATTCTTTAAGTGGACCCGGATTGGCCGGTGGCTTGATCCCTTCTGCTCTCGTTCCAATCATCGTCGAACTTTCAGGCATTGATGGAGATACCCAGTGCAATAGCATCACCCGTGATCAACGCGTCATGCTTGTTAAATTTTTAAAGGATATTTCTATCCAGGTGGATAAATTGCTCGGTGTGGAAAAAGCGATCATCACTAGTGGTGGAGTTTCACTAGATGAAATTGATTTCAAGACTATGCGTTCACGACTTTTTCCAAATTTATATCTGGTCGGGGATCTTCTCGATATTGACCGACCATCTGGAGGGTATAGTCTACAGTTGTGTTGGACTACGGGTTTTGTAGCTGGGACCGCTGCAGCAGCTTCATCTTCTCAAGCCTAGAAAACTTTTTGAGAGCATACTCCCTTTTTAAAGCCTCGCCTTTTGTCTCAAATTTTTCTGAATATTTTAGAGTGACTGGTCTGCGAATTTTAGTGTAGTGGGCGCCCGATTTTGAGGTGTTGTGGGCTAGCAGTCTTTTTTCAAGATTATTGGTGGAGCCGATATAAAGTGTGTGGTCTTTACACTGAAGGATATAAGTGTAATACGACATGGAATAAGTATACTACTTCTCCAAATCAAGCGTCTCATCGATGCGAATTTTTTCGACAAAATCTGGCACGTGACTGACCACAATCATAGCCCCTTCGTATTTATTTAAAGCTTCAGCAATGACCGGAATGTGACGGAAGTTGATATGATTGGTTGGCTCATCAAGGATCAACAGTCCTGGTTTTTGTAAGACGAGCCTGGCAAAAGCTACCAGCCCTTTTTGGCCCTCAGACAAATCCCCGATTTTGGTATTGATCATCTCGCCACTGATCAGAAAACCGGCGGCGGTCGAGCGCATGCTTTCCTCAATCTTTTTTTCCATCACCTCCATCAGAGAATTATAGACCGTGTCATTGAAATCAAGCGTAGAAAAGTCCTGGCGGTAGTATCCCACTTTGACATCCGGCGCGATAGTGACTCCGGCGGCTTCATTTTTAGCAATATGCTCGAGCAGGGTGCTCTTACCAATACCGTTGGGCCCTTTGAGCAACAGGTGCTGGTTTTTCCTAAGAGAAATAGTAGTTTTGCGAGTGACTGGCTTGTGAGTCTTTGGATTCATGACAGAAAAAGAAGAGACTGTCAGAATTTCTCCCGGCAAGTCCTGCTGCGCAGGAATAATAAATGAACGAATAGTCTTGTCCTCCCGCCGAGTATCCACTTTTTCCTCTTCGAGCTCCTCGGCCTTTTCACGCATGCGCTTGGCTACCAGACGCATCTGGCCTCCCTTTTGGGCAAAAAAGTTGGCCTTGTCCTTGTTGGCCTGAATTTCTTTGGCGAGCTGAGCGTTCTTACGATTTTCTTTTTCTACTCTGGCGGTGATTTGAGCCACCACATCTAAATAGTTACCCACATACTGCTCCAATTTTTTAGTAAAGACGTCCAGATAGAGCACCCCATAAGTGAAAGCGTTCAAAAAATCAGCTTCGTGAGAAATAACCATCACTGTCTTTTTGTAATTAATCAAAAACTGAGTCAGATGCTCAATGCCAGCCTTATCCAGATTGTTGGTCGGCTCATCGAGCAAAAGCAAGTCTGGATCCTGGATCAAGGCAGAAGCGAGTAAAAGTCGGGCCTGCTGTCCACCGGAAAATGATCTCACGATGCGTTCGTGCATTTTGGAATGTCCTATTAGGTTGACAGCCTCAAGCACATCATCTATGCGTGGGTCAATATCATACACTTTTTTCTTAAAACATTTTGAGAAAAATTCCCTGACAGTCAAATCGAGCTCATCTCGCGGGATCACTTGGCGAGCGATGGCTATGGTCATGCCCTTATCAAGAAAAATATTGCCCTCCTCGAGTTTTAGGGCGCCAGTGATGAGCTGAAAAATAGTACTCTTGCCAGCACCGTTTTGACCCATGATGGTGACTTTGGTACCTCGACGCACCGAGCAATCCACCTCCGCTAGGATCTGTTTGTTGTGACCATATTCAAAGCTGGCTTTTTCAAACCTAAGAATGACTTCGTTTCGAGACATGGCCTTGAGAGTAACATATATTTGTCACTCACGATACCTCGCCTCTTAATACTTCCTAATCACTCCTTTCACAATGGCCGCGATGGTCAGCTGCTCCTTGGGATAAATGGGTTTATAATTTTTATTAGCAGGCTCGAGATAAATATGTCCATCTTTTTTTCGATAATATTTCATGGTCCAGCCCCCATCCACTTCGGCTATCACAATATCACCTTCTTTTGGCTGACTTTTACGCTCGGCAATCACCAGGTCACCCTCTTGGATCCCCGCCTCAATCATTGAATCCCCTTTTACTTCCAAAATATAGCTGGCTTCTTTGTGTTCAATCAAATAATCATCAATACTCATCGTCTCTGAAGTATCTTCTTCGGCTACGGTAGGAAAACCGGCTTCGACCAAACCAAGGACAGGTATTTCACCAAAAGATTTAGCAGGGACTATTTTTCCTTGAGCATCTTTTGAGATCAAGCCCGCTTCGACGAGCTTGTTGATCAGTTTGTAGACCGCGTTTTTGGATTTGTAGCCTGTGATATCCATAATTTCTTTATACCCTGGCATACGTCTATGCTTTTGATAGAAAGCGATGATTTTGTTTTTATATTCTTGGATCATGGGTTTGAAAATAAAAGTAATTTTAAAAAGTAAATTAAAGGACAAATGATGCCACCGCAGAAGCGGCTTTACGAAACCAACCTCCGCTTGATGCGCCACTGGCAGCTCGACTAAAACTACGAGTCAAACTGTGAAGCTGCGAAAGCAGAAATTTGTGGCGCTTGGCTTCTCTCTTGTAAGGCAAGCCTTTGAGAATCTTAAGGTCGATCTCACGATTGAGGTTTTGCAATTCGCTATTGATTGTTTTAATCATGTCTCCTTTGCTCATGTCTATAGTATAAGTGAACCACAGTTCACCAGTCAAGGAAAGAGGTGTGGATAACTCAGAGATGCTTCAAAAAGTGCTATACTAGGGCCTAAATATGAAAGAAATTATCGCCATTATTGCCGCGGCCTTAGCGATCGTGGGCAATGTGCCTTACCTCAAAGATATTGTCAAAAAAAGAGTGCAGCCTCACCCTTACACCTGGTTTGTTTGGTCCACAGTCTCCTGTATTATTTTTTTTGGCCAAGTAGCTAAGGGGGCTGGTATTGGAGCTCTGCCGACAGCCGCTTCCGAAATCTTTACAGTCATTATTTTTCTTTTCTCCATCCAGTATGGTTTTAAAAGAATCCGAAAGATAGATACGCTTTTTTTGATAGTGTCGTTGCTAGGGATTATCCCATGGATTCTGACCAAAGACCCGACTATCTCCGTCATCATTGCTGTCAGCATTGACCTGACGGCTTTTGTGCCGACCTTCCGCAAGACCTGGATCCATCCGGAGACTGAAACTCCCCTACTTTATGGTATGAATGTCTTGCGACATATCCTGATGCTCTTTTCTCTGCAAGCCTACAATGTTGCCACTACTTTACGCTCCATCGCCATGATCAGCGCCAACTCACTGATGACCGTGTTACTCCTGAGAAAG
>JAQTMP010000002.1 GCA_028714275.1 Candidatus Paceibacterota bacterium | reverse complement strand
AAACTTCCGGTCGCCGGTATTTCTGCAAGGTGGGCAAAACCGTTGATTTTCTGGCCTTCAATCGGCCGGGACTTCATCGTCTGATAGTGTTGGCAGTGAGGAAAACAGCCGACGTGGCGCTCAACATTAAAAAATTCCTGGAAACAAATTCGAATAGACGCTACTGCTCTGGTATGTCTGTGGAAGACATTTATGAAGAGATTGGCACTGGAAAATTTCGGTGCCTGTATCGTTCATGTGATCTAGAAGTGGTCGCGGCGACCGTCCGAGAATTCACCATTCCGGCTGAGCTTTTTGCCAAGAAACCCAAAGGGGTGCTCGGCGAAGCCATCTGGGGCTGGGTCAATCGGTGGCATGAAGCGCCACCGCGTGATCAGTGTGCTTTCAGGGCGCGTTGCATCTGGGCTTTTACCGTCCAGCCGCCACTCTTCCTGATCGGACACTTTCTCAAAATCTGTGTCTCGATAATCCTGACAGTTTTTCTGCTGGGACGTCGGGCTGCCGTGTTTTTCTGCGGTTTCCGCCCAGGGTCGTTCTTCTCGGAGATTAAATATCTATGGGATCATGATCCTGGGTCAATGGTAGAATATTCACCCGATGTTTTCTACTACCCTTCCAACGATTGGGACAGAAAATACCGGTATTGGGGGCGTAACAAAAATGGAGAAAAAGTCTTCATGCCGGTCACACCGGTTGAGGTCGTTGGAGCCTGTCTGTCCTGGCAAATTCTGGTGGCATTGTGGCCATTTCTGACAAAAGCAATCCCTGATATAAGGGCGGTGTTTTTAGCATTGTTTATGGTGCTTACCCTAATCTTCCTGACGTCAGTATTTTTTGTCAGGTTCATCGCTCCGCCGTTGGATAAATTCGTGCTCCGGCCAATTGGACAGTGGTGGACAAAGTGGCGTGCAAAGCGGTTGACGGATAAACTGCATGCCTACGCCGCGACAAAGCCTCCGACTCCGGAAAAAGTGCTCGCCAAGGTGCCAAAACCACCAAAGCAAAGCGCCTACAGCCGCTGGCTTAATGGGAACCTGGTAGTCTCCAAGGCTCCCGAATCCGTGGATTTGGCTCATTTGCCGAAGCCATATGGAGGAAGATTGCCTCAGGTCTTCCGCGTCGGTTTCTGGGTGGCCAAGATGAAGGTCTGCCGACCATACTCGAAGTAAAAATTAAAATCAAAGCTCCTCGCGGAAAACCGTGAGGAGCTTTTTACTTTGCAAAAATCCAAAAAAATGGAACGCCAAGCTAAACAATATTATAAAACCCCTTAATACACACATCCTCATCTGGTATCAAATCAAGCTTTAGGGCTTCTTCAGGTTTTAGCCATCTATGATCTTTGTGCTCTTCCAAATTTAGATTTAGCGTAGGTCTTTCTTTTAAAGGAAGGTGGAATGTGTGATAAATAAAATCGTACTCGGGGTATCGAACATAATATTTTTCAAAATACTGACATTCTTCCGGTGTAAATTTTAAGCCAATTTCTTCTTGTATTTCTCGCACTAGTGCGTCGGCGAGCTCTTCATCATTGTCTACCTTGCCTGCCACTAAAGCCCAGATATTACCTTGAGGTTTGTGATCTTGACGGTGCAATAGCAATATTTCTTCATTGTTCTCAATAAAAACACTCACCACGTCAAATTTTTTCTTAAAATTTTCGAATTCAGTTTTAGAAATCATGTTGTTATAATAGCCTTGTACATTCCAAATGACAAGAAAATTTAAAAGGCGGCACTCCTTGCTGGAAGTGCCGCCTTGATTTTGGATTTTATTGCGGTTCAACCCATTCGGCCCGGCTTTCCAGGTTGTTGCTGTAGATCCCGGATCCTGGCGCTGTTTCGACGTCGCCATCAATCATGATCACACAGAAAACCTGACACCGTTGAGTACCATACATGGCTTTGGACACGACGTCTTTCACAATGGTGTGCAGCACCTCGAGGGCCGTGTGAAATTGTTTGGCGGTCCGTCCTTGGCGGGATGCTCCACTCAAACGGACTTCGACACCCCACGATCCGTGTTTTGGTGAGGGAGCGGTGTCTGCGTGCTGGACGTAGTACTCGGCTGGACGATCGAGTACGTTTTCAACGCCAAGAGCTTGCCCGACCACGGCCGAGAGGACCCTAGCGGCAAATTTTTCCCCACTCAAAGCTTCCTGAATCGCTGGCGAGGCGCCGATGATGGCTGCTTTTATTATCATTTTTAATCCTTCTTTTTTACCGAGTCTGTAAAGTATTTTACACAGAAAAGGCAAGGTGTCAATGACAACGCGGTCAGAATCAAATCTTTTGACAAAAGTCAGTCTGATGGTAGATTTAACCCAGACACGCCTATGGCGTATTGTTTTTTAAACGAAACCTTAAACAAGGAGAAGTCATATGGACCCCAAAGAAAAAGCGGAAGTCCGTCTCCTTGAATTGGAGGCAGAAAAGGCAAAGGTATATCCGAACCGAGAGGAAATGGCGGCACTGAACATCCGGCGCATCGCGGGTGATGACAAAGCTCGAGAAGAGATGATCATGCGCAATCAAAAACTCGCGCATTGGTTTGCGGCAAAAACTGTCCCACCAAACACTCCAGACTACGATGATGCCTTTCAAGCTGGCATGTTGGGTATTATGGAGGCAGTGGATCGTTTCGACCACACGAAGGGAGCAAACTTCGGCACTTATGCTGTATGGTGGATTCGTCAAAAAGTTTACCGCCAGAAAGCCAATACCGGACAAACCATCAGAATCCCTGTAGGGGTAGGCCAGCAGGTCAGAAAGGTCAAGGCTATTGCTTTTCGTCTGCAAGAACAATTGGGAGAAAAGCCGAGCCTCGAACAAATTGCCGAGGAGACGGGTCTTTCCGTTTCTAAAATCAGCAAACTCTTCAGAGTGACGATGACAACCCAAAGCCTCGATGAGCCAATCGAGCTTGGAGATGGAGATGCGGCCGATCTCTACAAAATGACACCAGATCACAAGGCTCACATGCCAAGTGATACGGCAGCCATCAAAGACGACTGCCGAAGGGCGGCGCAAATGATGAAGGGTCTCTATGAGTATGTTTGCGACCTCTATGGAGATGTGGCCTCTAGCAGCTCAAGCAGGATTTTCTTCACCAAAAATGGTCTCTTCGGCTACGGCCCGAGTAGGACTTTGGAGGAAACCGCTAGTGAATTTGGTGTTACTCGGGAACGTGTCCGCAAAAAACAACTCCATCGAAAGTATCTTGGAACGTCTTTGCACCCTTGTCCGCCAATCAGGAACCAACAAGTCACCTGAAGCCTTGGCGGTCAGACTTGCGTGCGACGATTTCAACATCCCAATCAACGAGTCTTGCTGCGAGTTCAACCTCAAGGCAAATCTGATCCCCTCGACTGAAAGTCTAAATGGTGAACTGGAAAAAGTGAGGGCAAAGCATACCCTTTCCATTCTCTGCGGAGATCTTTCGCAAATCTGGAATCGGCAGGGAAAACTCTTCCCTTCCCAGATCAAGGAGGTCGAGAATATCCTCAAAACCAGAAAGCAAAAAATTGAAGAGGCGAGGCAAGCAATTGTTTCGCGCACCCAATTCCCTGCTGAGGTCAAGGAGGCTCTTTGTGTGCGGTATGGACTTGGGTCCTACGCTGAGGTCAATCCTGACCCCAAGGTCTTCGCCCAGATGGTGAATATCTTGAATACCGAGGTGGAGGTGGTACTCCGAGGAGTGTGGAGATACCTGGCCAATGGAAAAAGCGAAGCCATCGCCTCTGACCAGGAATACTGGAAGGCGGTGGAGGAAGTGGAGTACTCCTCGCTTCTCCTGAAGTCCTGAAGGCAAAACATAAATGCCCGCAGCGTGTCGTTTGACGCTGCGGGCATTATTTTTTTAAGGGAACTAGTGGAACCCTAGGAGGCCATGTTTTTGGCCACCTTGAGGAGCCTTGGGATAATTATCACCGCCCTTTGTAGAGCTTCTTCAACCTCCCTCCGACCCATTTCTGTGGTAAAGAGGAGGTGGTGCTTTAGCCCCGTTTCATTGGTGTCGAGCTCCACCAGCGAATTGAGCAAGTTTTGGACCGCTCGGGTGGCGGCCTTTCGAGGACTTCTTTTTCTGGGCACAAAGTTGAGCTCGGCTTCTGATTTTGCCACCAAGACCTTGATCGTCCGGCTGACCGTCTTGATCCCTTTCTCCGAATGACCGTAGGCCTCGTCGTAAATCCGCTGTTGCTCGTCGAGATCCTTGATACCGGCAAGCGTTTTAGCATGTTCAAGACGAAGCCGATTGTTCTCCGGCACCTCGGGACTCATCTGCTCCAGCAAAGCGGGAGAAAGACTTTTCAGCCGCAAATAACTGTAGATCAGCGGAATGCTGAGTCCAGTTTTCCTGTGAATTTCGGCCGGATCTTTCACCTGTTCATAAATCCAGAGGATAGCCTTGGCAATCTCGTACGTGGTGTGCGGCTCCGCATGGAGGTTGGCCACGAAAGAGAGCGTAAAGCGCTCGAGCAGATTTTTCCTTTTGCCTGTCTTGATGATGGCTTTGATTTTCTTCAATCCCACATGCTGGTGGACCAGCCACCGGCGTTCTCCATCATCGAGTTCAAAATGACAGCCATCCTCACCGATTTCATCGGCAGGCAGCCGCCAAACACTGATGGCCTTGAGTTGACCGATCCCCTTGATCGAGTCACCCAGCGCCCGGAGTTTTTCTGAATTGAAAAAAATCCTTGGCTGACCTTCAAAACGCCGGATATCGCTGACATCAAGAAACACCACTTTTTCTTCCCCGACCACTTCTTCTCCCTGCGAATTGAGGGTGATCACACCCTCCTCTTTGTTGACGGCTGACACCAAGGTGCCGGTCGGCAAATCTTGGAAATGTGTGGCGATCGGCTCGTTTGGAGTGATGATTGTCAATCGAGAAAACTGGCCCCCAATGCACGAAAACGTGTTGGTGGTGGCTGCATCGTCCTGCTTGGTCGTGGTGATGCGTCCACCAAGGATTTCCTCCCACCTTTCATCCATAAAACGAAACAGGACGAAGGTGCCGGCAGTCTTGGTGTTCATGTTGGCTTCGACTACAAACCGCTCACCCACCTTTGGACGACTGGCCTTGTAAGCATGGCCGTTGAGCTGCTCCGAGCTGAATCCGAGGAAATCAAAAGCTTTGTCTGCTTCAGTATCCGGATTGCCTCCCATTCTGGAATTACCAGCTACCCGCAAAACACTGTAGAATTTTTTCATTATCCTAACCTTTCCAATTTGTTCATTTTAAAGTTTCTGTATCAGAGTAAACCACACCTCAACAGGCTTTGCAAACAATTATTTCTTACTGAAAAGTTCAGAAAGTTTTAGTTTAGCGACGAAGAAAAGATAGATAATTTCAAGAATACCAGCCGTATTGATGATGAGAAGAAGAATAAACCAGATTGACTGTCCCCGTCGTCCTGAGTGCCACAAAGCCAGACCCTTCCAGAAAATACTCCACAAAAGCAAGATGGCTAAACCTGGTCCAAAAACATGGAGCCAAGTAGGCGCTCCGACACCGATAGCATAATTTGTATTGAAATTGTTCATACTTTTATTAGGTTATACTAATCTTTTTATTATACACCTATTATACATAATGGGCAGACAAAGTGTATAATATGTAGACATGAAAAAAAATATCCATTTTTTGAATCTATTTTTAATATTATTTTTACTGCCTTTTTTACTCGCTCCAGCTTTAGCAGACGCTAGTTCCCTGTCTATTGGCACCATCACCCCAAATGCCAACACTCCAGCTGGCAGCACTATATCTTTTCAGATAAATGCTCCAGACGTTAGCAATCCATCCTACATCCTAAGCGATTCTCTCCCCGGCAGTACCCTCTCAAATTCAAACATCAGCAATACTGGTAGATTTAGTTGGGCCACTGGAGCAACGGATATTGGCACCCATAACATTACTTTCACGGTGATCGATTCATATGGCTTTCGCAGTACCCTGACTCAGACTTTGGTGGTTGGACCTTTCTCCGCTCTATCCATTCAAAATCTTTCTCCCAGCACAAATATTTTTCCAAATAATGTTCTGTCTTTCAGCGTAGGAGCCCAAGGTTTCAGCAATCCTTCATTTTTAATTAGCGACACCTTTGCGGGCAGCAGTATTTCAAGTAGCAACATAAGCTCCGCCGGCAATGTGGCCTGGACACCCAAGACTAGCGATGTAGGGGTCCACAATCTTTCCATCAGAGTGAGTGCTTCAAATGGCCGGACTGATACTCTATACCAAACTATCACAGTGAACGGTATTAGTGTTCAAAATACTTCTGGTTCTAATATTTCTGCAGGTGTGCCTGTGACATTGACTATCACCCCTTATGGTCTGACTTCCCCCACATACACTCTCGGAGACTCGCTTCGCAACAACACTTTGGACAACGGCAATCTCAACGGCAGTAATTTTACCTGGACACCTCAGACCCAAGATATAGGTACCCATAATATTTCTATCAATGCCATTGATATCAACAACACTACCGCCAGCACACAGCTCACCCTCACTGTCACTGGCAATGGTGCCGTTTCATCTGCAAAAGGAGACGGTTTCATTTTCAACAAGCCCTTAGACCTTGGTTCGACAGGCAATGACGTGACCGAGCTTCAAAAAAGATTGACGGCTGAGGGTCTCTACTCTGGACCCATCACCAGCTACTATGGATCTCTGACCAGAGCCGCTGTCATCCTTTATCAGAGCGCCCACGGTATCAACACTTTAGGCAATGTTGGACCAGCTACTCGCACCTCTCTCAATAAAAAATAGAGATTCTATTCTACGACTACCTTTACATCTGCTCTCTCATTTTTAACTTTCAAAAATAGCACCGCAAAGGAGCCGAGGAACACGATCAGGGTGGCTATGAGAAAAACATAATCATAGGCATCGATTTGAGCTTTCAATTCTACCAAGCCAATATATTTTTGGACATTTGTTCCGAGCTGACTGTTGAGAAAGCTGAGATTGTTGATATTAAAAATATTAGCCGCGATGCGGTTGGTCAGGATTGTGCCGAAAATAGCGATTCCAAAAGCTCCGGCTACGTTTCGAACCAGAGCCAAAATAGACGAAGCGACTCCTATTTCATGAGGCTCTACCACAGATGCAACGAGATTGGTGCGCTGAGCCATTCCAAAACCCAGCCCAAAGGCCATGAGAGAAAGTGGCAACATAATATCAATGGCAGTTGATTTTACATCCAGGAAAGAAAAGAAATAGAGCCCGATAGAGGCGACAATGGTGCTGGCAAAAATGACATACTTGGCTTTGACTTTGCCAGCTAGGGCGCCTCCGATCGGAGCAGCGAGCATGAGGGCAGCAGCCATCGGCATAAAAAGATAGCCTGATTCTGTAGCATTAAATCCCAAAAAAGTCTGAGCAAAGACGGGAATGAGAAACAGTCCGCCCATCAAACCCATGAAGACAATAAAATTATTGACTAGGGCATTGAGAAATGCAGGAATCTTAAACATTTTCAAATCAACGATTGGCTCGATTGCATGATGCTCTATTTTGATAAAGACCCAAAGCAGAGCCATGATCAAAAAATAGCACGCCGTGCTAGCCAAAGAAGTCCAGCCCCAATCAGAGCCTTTGTCCAACACGAGCACTAGAGCTGAAAGCATGCCACCCAGACTAAGCGCCCCCCACCAATCAAAATAAACCGTCTTCTTTTCTGACACCGATTCGTGAATAAAACGCAGGGCCATAAAGACACCTAGCAACCCTACCGGCAAATTTACCAAAAAAACTGAGCGCCAACCGAAATTGTCGATGAGGGGCCCGCCTATCAAAGGTCCAAAAACGGAGGCGGCTGCAAAAGATGAGGACCAGATACCGAGAGCCTGACCTCGCTCCTTGCCTTGTTTGAAAGTGACCGCAATGATAGCCATCGCGGTAGGATAATCCGCCGACCCTGCAATCGCCTGTATGACTCTAAAAACGATCAGCGAAGGAAGATTCCAGGCGAGACCAGCTAGCACTGAGCCAAAAATAAAAATGGCGAAGCCTAGAATATAAACTTTTTTTCGACCGATGGTGTCACCCAGTTTTCCCCAAATAGGCACAAAAACTGCATTGGCCAAGATATAGGCCGTAGCAATCCAGCCGGCAGCCGTGACTGTAATATTAAAATCATTGATAATTTTCGGCAGGGCGAGATTGACGATAGTCTGGTCAAGGCGACCCAAAAATGTGCCGATGATGACGGTAGCCAAAATCCACCAGCGCATTTTGGAATCTTTGTCCTCCATGGTTTTTTCCATATTTTAAGTCCTACTTTAGAGTATGGACCGTAATCTTGGCTGACATGCCGCTTTTGAGCTCCGGATATTTACTGACATCAAAGGCGACGTATACGCTAAACTTTTTGACTGGGCGCTTATCGGAGATTGAAAAAATAACACCCGTGTCGTCCGAGGTGACTCCGACTTTATCCACAACTCCTTCATACACTTTTCCGGGAAAAGTATCGACCGTAAAAGTGGCTCGTTGACCAGAAGCTATATTTTTCAAACCATCTGTTTCATTTAGTGATCCGACCACCTCCATCTGTTGATCGGCTACGATCGAGACAATAGTCTGGCCTGGAGTAAAGTAGCTGCCCACGACTTCTGGTGCGTTGGCCACCAAGCCGTTATCCTTGGCAAAAAGTGTTTCGGATCCAACCAAGGCGATTTGCTGGCCAGCAGTCACCCTGTCGCCTTCTTTTACGTATATAGCATTTAGGACTCCTGGTGTGTTTGGCCCCATGTTTGCGATTGGAGCATTCAGGTAAGAATTTTCCACGAAAACATTTCCCCGGACTGATTGCCAATAAAGAAAACCCCCGAGGGCCCCAAAAATTAATACCATGGCTATCAGGCTTTGCACCCAGGGTTTTTTAAAAACACCCGTTTTTTCTATTTTCTTTTCGATTGTCTTTACTTCCTCTTCTATTTTTTCGATTGTTTCGTTGTGCATATATTTGAGTTAAATTCCTTGCCCTGAAATTTCTATAGCTGAGACATTGGCCACCGCGGTTTCCCCTACATTTATATGTACCGCCGTCACTGTGCCGTCCTCTGGGGCAATAATAATCCTGCCGTTATAGTTGGCCTGAGCAATCTGAAGAGCTCCAAGAGCATTGTCCATGTTGGCTTTGGCCACGGCTACATCTTCTGGACGAGCAGAAGTCGTGACCACGCTAGCGTTTGTATTGGCAGTCGTCAGAGCCTGCTCTGCACTCTGAATACTACTGATAAGCGTGTCGACAGCTGAGCGAGCCATAGCTACATTGGCCTTATATTTGTCCATATTGGTCTGATATTTGGCGTCGTAAGTGATAGAGTTCAGTCCATCAGACACTTCCGCAAGGTAATTCTTAACCACTGTGAGATTGGCCAAGGTCACCTGGGCCGTAGTTTGGCTATCTGTGCTTGTAGCCACTTTCCAAGCAGCCAGAAGCTTACCAATATCCACTCTTTTATTTTCAAGATCCAGTTTTAAATTTAAATCACTTGGGACTAAGCTTGTGTTGGTGTTGATAGTCGGATCAAAAAAAGTAATCTCAAATCGAGGCGCATAAAAATTGGGATTGACATAAAGATTGTCTACATCCGTGCGGATGAGATTGTCTATCTGAGTAAAAGAATTTTGGAGAATATGCTCTAGGTTTTGACTGGCTGTGTCTATAGCCGCTTGAGCCACATCGACTGTCGAAGCGGTGGCCCCATTGACTACCTTTGCATAGTTGGCCTGAGCTGAGGCATACGTGGCCTGGGCCTGAGTCAAGGCCCCAAGAGTACTTTCGGGATCTAGGGTGGCCAGGGTCATGCCTTTTTTTACTTGATCACCCACTTTGACCGAGACAGTAGCCACGCGCCCACTCGAAAGAAAGCTCAACAATACGTGCTGGGAGGCTGCTACGTCTGTACTCGTGCTGACATCTATATTGGCACTTGAGCTGGCCAGAGAAAATTGAGGAGCAGAAGGTGACTTGAGGTTGCGGTATTCGGCTACTCCCAAAATACCGGCTGCCACAACCAGCGAAACGGTGGAAACGAGAACGGGCTTGTGAATAAAAGTGATTAGATGTTTTTTCATAAAGATTAGTCGTTGATGAGAATTTTCATAATGCGTCTAAAATGACTTCTGTCTGTGGGATTGAGTTTCGAGACTATTTTGTCGAGGATTTTTTCTTTCTTTTTCCACAAAACGGCAATCATTTTTTTAGTCTTGGGTGAAAGCTCGATAAAGACAACCCTTCGGTCATTTTTATCTTTTTTTCTGAGCACCAGGCCGGCTTTTTCCATTTTTTCTATCAGGGACGTAGCTGAAGGCGGAGCGACTTTCAAATACTTCGCTATGCTCTCCATGCTCTTTTTTTCTGAGGGTCCGATAAACATCAGGATTTCCATCTGAGAAAAAGTCAGCTCTCTCTCAAAGGAGCCTTTTTTTGTGCAGGCATTCATTTTTCTCCTGAAAGCAAGGAGCAGCTCCCCTATACTGATATTGTTGGTGGGCGTTGGGCTAGATGGCATAGTTTGTTATTATGGCTAATAGTTAGCTAGACTAAGTATATAGCAATACCTTATGCCGTCAAGCCATTCTGAGATGACTAGAACGGGCAGATTTTCTGCTATTTTGTATAATTTTTAAGCTTGTGTAAGATTTTTTGTATAGTGTAGACCTAAATATTGCTTTCTAGAGCTATTTTACCTCGACAAACTTGCCGTTCTGCACCTGATCAAAATAGAAGGTCCTTTGTACTTGACCGTTTGGTTGATACGTTACTTTTCCAAGAACTCCAGAAAAATCTTTATTACTATAAAAATAATTTTCTATACATCTTGCATCTCCATTGCAACTTTTATTTGCTTGACCGAGTAAGGTGGCACCATCATAGACAAAATAGGAAGTAACGAATGGGTCCTTACCAAATGAAGATTTATACATTGATATAAAATTCTGTTGGACCATGGCGACCTGGTCTGATACTACCCACGGCGATAATGCATTGGTATAACCTTACCAATTTTCTTGAATTGTTTTACAAAACACATAGCCTCTTGTGGGTGATTGAAAGTTTATGTTGGAACCTTTCTTTTAAAAACAAAACCGTGGCTCAAATGAGGCTTAAAAGTCCTTTCGATGTGATGTATAAAACACCTAAAAATGCTGATTTAACTACGATGCTGGGAGACTTGGAATCGAACCAAAATTCACAGCTTCAAAGGCTGCTGTCCTACCATTAGACGATCTCCCAATATTTGTGCTTCTAATTTATTTTATCACTTTCTATTTCTATCCTCACCTTCCGCTCCGCCATTCTGCCCGATAAGCCCAATCAATGCAAGCTCGAGCGGGGCTTGGGGAATGGCGGAGCGAGAGACCGCGGAGGATGCGGAGAGGAGCTCCGCTAGGGTTTGTGAGGTGATAGTTTTACTTTTGCCGATCTTGTCATCCCCTTTCTCCCCCGCCACTTTCTTCAAAAAAGCAAAGTCCTCCTCGGAAAAATCCTCACGCAAAAAAGTCTCGGCTGAGGGGCTGTATTTTATCAGGAGCACAGCGCGGATTTTTTGAATGAGAAGAGCGAGAAAAAGAGAAATGTCTAGATTGGACTGGCTGGCGGTATGGACTGACTTTAGAGCGCTGTCTATGTCATGCTCAGCCAAAGCGCTGACGAGACTATTTACCAGCTGACCGCGCGGTGCGTTGGTCACCTGCTCGACATCTTCACGCGTGATTTTTGATGCGCCATTTTTTCCACTTGTGTTTCCGCCTGCGTCTCCGGTCGCCCCTAGCACTTTCTGCAACACTCCATGCGCATCGCGGAAAGAGCCGTCACCGAGGAGGGCGATGAGCTCGGCGGCATCAGGCGAAATCGCCCGGCCTTCTTTTTTGGCTGTCTGCTCAACCACTTTTCGCAATACCTGCTGGTTGGGTTTTTTAAAAGTAAACACCTGGCAGCGTGAGATGACGGTCTCAGGCACTTTTTCTAGCTCAGTGGTGGCCAAAATAAAAATAGCATATCGAGGCGGCTCCTCCAGAGTTTTTAAAAAGGCATTGAAAGCTGCCTTGGAAAGCATATGCACCTCGTCGAGAATGTAGACTTTGTAACGAGACTGCATTGGCACAGTGTTGACCGACTCATTGAGCTCGCGGATCTGATCGACGCTGTTGTTGGAGGCAGCATCAATCTCATATAAATCATTGGCAGTCGTACCAAGAGCCTCAGCAAAAATACGAGCCACCGAAGTCTTGCCCGTGCCGCGTGAACCATAAAAAAGGTAGGCGTGGGCTATGGTCCCGCGATCGAGCGTCCCCTTGAGAGCCTGGACAACCGGCTCCTGACCAATCACCTCATCAAAGGCCTTTGGGCGATATTTGCGATACAAGGAAAGGTGTTCAGAGACTGGATTTTTTTCCGAAGTTTTTGGTGACATGACCCTAGTATATTATAAAGCGCGACAAAACGCATTGACGGCCGCGGCAACCTCTTCAACATCATTGCAGGCCATGAGTTTTTCGCGAAGTTCCTTGGCTCCGTCAAAACCAGTGACATAGGCTTTATAATGTTTTTTCATCACCGCAAAATTTTTGACATCACCAAGCAATTTTTCAAAAAGTCGGGAGTGCTCGACCATGACGGCCAAGCGATCCTTGAGAGAGATTTCCTCGCGAGATTTTTTTCCAAATGGCGAACGTGACAGCCCAAGTGGCGCAAAAAGCCACGGATTGCCAAAAATCGCTCGGCCAAACATGACGCCGTCGCAGCCAGTTTCGTGAGCTTTTTTTTCGGCGTCAGCCAAATCTGTCACGTCACCGTTACCAAATATAAGCGTGCGCTCTTTTTCGGGCAAGGTGGATTGGACTTCATCACGAATTTCTACCGCGCGTTTGACGTGCTCCCAGCGGGCAGGCACTTTTGACATTTCCTTACGAGTGCGGGCGTGGAGAGTAATGACTGCTGGCTGTTCTGCGAGCAGTTCAGGTAGCCAAGTTTCGAGCTCGACTTTGTTGAAACCAACTCGCGTTTTGACGGATACGGGAATGTTTTTTCCACCTCTTTCAATCGCTTCTTTTACACCCTCCTTGGCGGCGCGGATCAGAGCGCGGGCGCGCGCCGGATCCTTCATCAGTGCGGCGCCCGCGCTCTGCTTCTCAATACTTTTATCCGGACAGCCCATATTTATATCAATCCCATCAAAGCCAAGCTCCACCGCCAGCTCGGCGACTTGCTGCATGTGTTCTGGATTGGAAGTAAAAAATTGCGCCACGATCGGTCGCTCGGACTCATCAAATACAAGATCTCGCATCAGTCTAGCCTTACCCTTGGCATCCGCCTTCACCAGCCCATCAGCCGCCACAAACTCTGTCCACAACACATCTGGTTTGCCGTATTTCGCAATGATCCGTCGAAAAGCCGCGTCCGTGACATCAGCCATAGGAGCGAGGACCATCAGGGGTCGGCCTTGTCCTGTCGGATTTTTTTCTAGCTTATTTCCTCGGTTATTTTTTAAATTTTGCCAGAAATTCATAGGCGTAGCTTAGCATAAAAAATAAAAAATACGTTGTCTATATGCTCGATATGTAATATAAAGCATATTTTTTATGCCTTATATTACATATTGAGAAAAACCTTACCTTACGACCCAGGCAAATTCTACCCCAACCGTTGACTTTTCCTAATTCTGTGATAATATCGAAAAAGAATAGAAATCCGAAAGGAAAATTATGACTCAAAAAATCAAAATCCTGCTGGTTGAGGATTGTCCCTATACCTCGCTACTGGTGCAAAAAGTGTTGGCCGCCCAAGGCCACGAGGTCCTCGTCATGGAAAATGCAACTGACGTGATCAAAAATGCGGGTGATTACAACCCCGACATCTTGGTCACAGACAACGACCTTGGGTTCCACAAGGATGCCGGCCTGCTCTTGACGGAGCATTTCACCCGCTGCCGTCCGGAAATGCCCATCATCTTTATGTCGGGCAGGATGGATCTGGACCTCGCTCGCGAGGCCGGTAAAGCCGGGGCTGATGTCAGCCTACCAAAGCCGTTCACGCCTGACGAGCTGATCGCCAGCCTGACCCGCGCCATGTTGCGGATCGTCCCCAAGGAGCCGAAACAGCCTGCCAGTGAGAGCAAGGTGGCTTAAACCCATACCCAAAGCCACCAAACGCCAGTCCGGTACTCCCGGCCTGGCGTTGACTTTTTACCTAAATATGATATAATATAGCCAGTAAAAAAATCAACCACGTCAGGGAACCTATTCCCTGTCGGGATACGGTTCGTTGACAAAACAATAGAAAAAACAAAACAATGAGAATTTTAGTTCTCTTGGTAACACTAGCCATTGTGTTTGTACTGTCGACCGTTGTGGTCACAGTGCTCACAGGCTTGGGATTGCCCGCAGGAAATGCAGCGATTGCAGGAATGCTGGGTGGTGGCATCGTCACCATCCTCGCCTTCCTGGCAATGTGGAAAGTCTTCCTCGTAGAGGTGCCGACTCAGAAAGTCTTCGTGACGATCGACCGTTGGCACGGTGGCAATAATTTTTATCTTTCTGGGGTGCACGTCAAGTACCCTTGGGAAGACAAACTTAACGCCACTGACGATCCTCAATGGAAAACCCGGCTCGAGGATGAACCGGGGGAAATCTCCCTCAACAAGCACATCCTGATCGAGTCCCCGAAAAAAGAATACACAACCATCATCGACAACTCCGTTGTCGTTCTTGATTTCTATACTCAATTTTCGGTCAGACAGGACATTAGGGGGCCAATAAATCCCCGAACCCTGTCTGCCTGGATCCTCACAAGCATCACTGCCAAAAAAGCAGCGGCGCTTGCCACGATCGATGCAGTACTTACAAGGATGACCACCCAAAATACTTCTGAGTGGTTTCGTGAACACACGGACGATGTTAGTACTCAGCTGGCATCAGTTTTTGGTGGAAAGGCCCACGAAAGTGTCGTGGAAACGAGGCATGGCATGGATGTGGATGACCCACAGTTTCAAAGCGTCACCGACTCGGCCCAGGTCCAAAAGGCTAGGCAAAAGGTCAAAGAGGCCGAGATGTTCCGGAAACGGGTCGGCGAGATCATGAAAAACGGGGGGATTCAAGATGTGGAAAAGGCCACACGGATAGCTCTGATCATGGGCGAAGAGGCCAAGGGAGAATACATCGAGCTCATCATCGGTGGTCTGCCCAAAAATCTCCGCGACATGGTCATCAATGCCCCCATCACAAGGGGCACGGGTGGCAACAAACCTCAGGGTGGAGGAGGTGGAAAATGAGCGGCTTGCAAAAAACAATCCGTACCGTAGGAACGGTCCTCGTGATCATCCTTGGTATCATTTTCTTCTTCGTGTTCCTGAAAGGGTGCGCGGAGTCGGCAGCTCATAGGCCGCACGCGGCCACCAAAAATGCTGGCCTGTCGTCAGTCGCAGCACCTACAGCGGTAATGCAAACCTACACCGCACCCGAGGGAAAATATGGTCCAGAAATCCGAGTGCCGCCAGGCTATCGGTTTGACTTCGACACCGAGGAGTCAGCCAAGTTGCTGCTGCGAAAAAACGGCGGAGCTGATCAGCCAGTGGTGGGGCATATTGATCTGAGCACTGACCTGAAGACCGTGGAGTTCAAATCCACTGGCCCAGGAAGTGCAACCGTCAACTATGTCGTCAGGCCAGAGTAAAATCTGGCACAACCAAAACAATCAACCAAAAGCGAGGAGGGCTTGCACATTCGTGCAACTGCCCCTCCTCGCTTTTTTATTTACTAATTTTCACTAAACTTTATTCTCCGTCCATTTTTTTAATTATTTTATTGCTTATTGATTTGTAATGTTATCAATCCCCGTCCGATCAGCTCCAGGAATACTCCCGATGATTACGTTTACAATTCCGAATGCGGAAATCATAATCGCCAGACCGACAATACCCCAAAGCATATGTCGCTGGCCTGTAGCCCGTGCATCATCACTATCTGAGCTACGGACAAATTCGAAGACACCCCACAAGAAAACCAAGAGAGCTACAGCAAACATCAACAAGATAAGAGGGTTGACGATGACCTGATCAACTTTGTGAATAAAATCGATAGCCTTTTGCATCGAGAATGATTAGTAGGTACGCACTGTGCCACCAACGTTTGGAAGACTAGGAGCATTGATAGGTGTATTGTCGAGACCTGGAATACTTTTTGCCAAGATGTTGACGAGACCCCAGACTGAGACCATCACAAAGAGAGCAATGATACCCCAGATCATATAGCCTCGGGCTTCAGCCCGCTTTTCTGTGTCAGCCCCTGAAGTAACGTACATAAGAATACCCCAAAGGAAAACCAGCACTGTCAATGAAATGATGAAAGGCAAAAGCTGGTTTATGAGGGCTGTAGCTGTAGCCAAAAGTGAGAAAACTCCGCTGGCACCGGAAGTCTGAGCCAATGCAAGGAAAGGAGTGGCAAACGCTGCAAGAGTCGAAATCTTAATAAGTGTTTTTTTCATTATAAATAAATTACTTGATAAATTCTTTAACTATCTTCAATCCCTAAAGTCTACTCTATTTTAGCAATTTTGTATATAGAAATAAAGCTTGTTTTTGCCAAAGTGTGGATAGCCTATTTGAGCTGTGGCACTATCAAAGCACTCCCAAAAAGAGTAGAGGTGAGGATATGGACAAGACCCCAGACCGAAACCATCACCGCCAGTCCGATAATGCCATAGATCATAAAGGCCCGGCCTTCAGTCCGTTTTTCTTCACTATCCCCTCCAAGCACAAACTTAAAGATACCCCAGATAAAGACTAGGAGCGTCAAACTGATAATTAGCGGCAGGAGCTGGTTGATAGCAGTGTAGACCAGCTGAACGGCATCGTTGAAACTGCCAATTGAACCACTTGCTGCGACTTGAGAACTTGGTTGCATAATTTTTTTAGAAAATTTTAATAATTATTTTAAGGCTCCGACGGTGCCTGAAATAGCGGCTGAAATGACTTTGGCTCCCAGGATGACAGCCGCCCCGACCACCGTCCAGGTCAAAGTCATGTGCGCTTTTTTAATTTGTTCTTCACTTCCCCTCGCCGTCACATAAAGAAAACCTGCGTAAATAATAAAGAAAACAATCACCACAGCCCCGATGTCTATTACGACGGTGAGAATTTGATCAAGGAAAGAAGAAAGGCTGTCCGAGCCAGTGAGTGGATTGATGAGTGTGGGACCATTTGAACCTCCCCCGTTTCCACTATTACTTCCACCCCCTGATGCAGACTGTGCAAAAATAAAACCGGCAGGAACGATAGTAAGTATCAGGACCCCTAGAGTTATTCTTAAAAAGTGAATAAGTTTTTTAGTCATAAATTATTTATAATATTTATTAATTATTTAACTAGGATAAAATCCACCTTGACTCCCAGCTTGACCAGGATAAACTGCACGATCAGCCACGCCGCAAAAGCAATGACCATACCGATGGCCGTACTGGTAAAAATGCCGTGGGCCTTGCTGATCTTGCCACTGTCGCCGGCGGAAAAAATGTACATCGCCCCGGCATAAATAAAAAGAAAGACCGCTATCAAAGTGGCGAGATACAGTACAAAACTGATAAAATTGCTGGCAAGCTGCATGAGGTCGTTGAAGTCACAGCCCCCATCTTTACTAAAACAAGGCAAGGACAGATTGGTCACTACCAGACTCGATCCTGAAAACTGATAAAAATATTTTTTGGTCTGATTCTTAATTTTTTTTAAAAATTTCATTTTTTTTACTTCGGCAATTCGCTTTTTACTTATTTTAGCTACTTTACTTTAGCAAGTCCTGGATTTCGGCCCTGGCATCCGCCGCTGCCTCACTCGAATGACGGCTGTTGGTCGATACTGATTGTATCATAGTCTGAAAAATATCGTCGCTCTTAGCTGGATCCGGATCATACCAGCCGCGGCTCTGCAAAGCTGATTGATAAAAAACCGTGAGGTTAGCATTGCCTGGATTTTGGGCCAAAAGATCACGTCGGACCGGAGGCAGATTGAGTGTATTTGTCAAAGTTGTAATAGAGGCTGGACTGGTCAAAGCAAAAATAGTCGACAAAGACCCTGCAATGTTTTTTGAACTTTTAGTGATGGCAAAAGCACTGAGTTTTCCATAAGTAATCTTGTTGGCACTCGGACTTGGCTGAGGAAGAGGAGCCACGTCAAAATTGAGATTGGGATTTTTAGCTTGTAAATCAGATGCTTCACTGGCATAACCGACATAAAGAGCCAAGTTGCCGGCTAGAAAATCATCCTTGGATGCCGGCAAAGACCGACTCCAGGAATAAAACTTGTTGGTGGGATCTGCAAACTGGGTATAAAAATCTATTACCGATCCTGCGGTCGCGCCGGTCGTATCATTTTTTTGATCTAAAACTGAAACCAAGCTGCCAGACTGAGCGTCACGAATGACAATTGGGTTGCCAGACTGGAGAAAAAGAGCCGCTAAAATTTCTTTAGCGTGCGTGACATTGGCGGTTTCGCCAAAAGAAATGAGCGATTGCTTGATATGTGAAGCCTGGTCAATCTGAATTATTTTGGGAGCAATAGCGGGGATGTCACTCCAATAAGCTGGCGGATTGGCTAGTCCCGCGGACGAAAAAATATCCCGATTCCAATACATCACCAAAGGATCGATCGAAAATGGAATACCGAGCACTCCATTGGCTGTCAAAAAAAGCTCACCCTCGCTGACAAAAGTATCTTTGAAAGTCCTTTCCGGGTAACTGGTAAATGGAATGGTGAAAAGTTTGTTCTGATCTTTGGCAATCTCAGACTCAGGAATCAAAACCACATCGGGGCCTTTACCCTCTGCCAAAGCGTTGACCAATATTGTATCAAAATTTGCTGGATCAATCTGGGCATAGGTGGCATTGATCACCGCTGACTTTTGATTGACGTCTCGGATTATGTTGTTGATCGTAACCTCAGGCAAAGTCCCCCAAATGACTACCTGCGAACCGGGACCGCTGTTGCCCGAGGTACCGAGGCGGGCAAAAACCAAAACCCCTCCTATGATCAAGAGGAGAAAAACGCCAATCGTCACTAGTTTAAATGCGCTCATGAATTGATAATATATCTGTGCAATCTAGCTTTTGTACTTTAATTGTACCGTATTAAAAACGAATAACCTAGGGCTATTTCTTGATGGGTGTGAATAGTAGACCGTAGTGGTGATCCCCTGCTGGAAATTCTTTTTCTAAAACAAAACTATTTTGACGTCCCAGCGTGGCAGCTTCATCCCGGCTAATCACCTGATCGGGATGCGGCCCAAGGTGACCAAAAGATGCGAGCCAGTCGACGACGACTAGTTTGCCCGTGGGTTTTAGGATACGAAGTGCCTCATTAAACATTCTGACCCGAGAGGCGTTGTCATCCGCCTGAAAGAGACGATTGATTATAAAAACTCGATCGACAGAATGCTCCATCAGACCGCTGCCGTTTTCTCTTTCAACATTGGCATGAATGATCTCAATATTTTTTAGGCCCTGTCTGTCGGCTTCATTTTTTATCCGCCGCAAAAGATCAGTCTGGACATCAAGTGCATAAATTTTTCCATACTCGCCTACTTTTTTCGCTGCTTCAAAAACATGGTAGCCCGCGGCCGCACCAAAATCCACCACAATCATGCCTTCACCTATATAAGCTTTGGCGATGTGTTTTTTGGGATTAGCGAACATGAGCATATTATATACCAATTTTCCTTCGACTCATACACCTAAAAGAGCACGGATAAAAAGTCTACTGACTTTTTTCCTCACACTCGGACCGTCGTCCTCCGTGAGTCTCTTTTAGGTGTATGAGTCTACGGAAAATTACTATATTAAATAATTAGCTTAATTCTCTGTAGATACATACACTAAAACACCTTGCGCAGCGCGACATTGTTTGATTTATCAAACAAGAAGTGCCCTTGTGGTACGACGGCGCGAGCAGAGCAATTTTTCAGCAGAAAAATATGCGTGTGGCTTTAGTGTATGTGTCGAAAGAGAATTGATATGAATGTCTATAGACAAATTAATGATGCTATACCGTCTCCTTCTCGGAGCTTCATAATACGCACACCTTGAGTATCGCGTCCTAGGGTCGCGATTTCACCGAGACCGCAACGGATGACCTGGGATTTTTTAGAAATAGCCACGGCTTCTTCGAGCTCGGGAGTGACGATGATAGCTGCAATAAGAGCGCCAGTCTTTGGAGTCACTTTGGAAGTTTTGATGCCCGAGCCGCCACGGTTTTGGGTTTTGTATTCTTTGAGAGGAGTTTTCTTGCCATAGCCATTGCCAGAAACGGTCAAAATACTGGCGTCACCCGCGGTAGTTTTTTTAATGACATTAGCTCCCACCACATGTTCACCTTTATCAATTTTCATCACGCGCACACCTCCGGCCCCTCGTCCCATTTCACGCACGTCTGACTCCTTGAAACGAATCGACTGTGCATCAGAACTGACCACGATCATGTCGTCGCCTTTTTCCACAAATGAAGCTGAGACTAGGTCATCGCCGGCATCGAGACGGATGGCAATGATGCCGCTGCGACGAACATCGTGAAAACTTTCGGCGGCCACTTTTTTGCCTGTGCCATTTTTGGTCACCAAGAAGAGCGATAGCTCGCTACCCTTTTTAATCTCTTTTGGCATGGGCAGGATGGAAGTAATTTTTTCTTCAGCTGAAAGAGCGAGGAAATTCATAATGGACTTGCCTCGAGTGGCTCGCTTGCCTTCCGGAATATCATACATCTTGATCTGATAGGCTTTGCCTTTATCAGTAAAGAAAAGCAAATCACTGTGGGCTGACGCCGTCAAAAAGTGAGTGATAAAGTCTTCTTCTTTGGTATCAAGATCTACGACACCCACTCCTCCGCGCTTTTGTTTGCGATATTCATCTGGATCAGTCCGTTTGATGTAGCCGCCAGAAGTGAGGACTAGCACGCTTTCCTCATCAGGGATCAAATCCTCTACCGAAAAATTCTTGGCATGATGCTTGACCACCCGAGTCTTGCGAACATCAGCGTATTTAGCGCGGACTTCGGCGAGCTCGTCTTTGATAATAGCTGGGATACGCTTGGTATTTTTCAAAATATCTTCGAGGTCCGAAATCAAAAGCTGCATGGCTTTGAGCTCTTCCTCGATTTTTTTGCGCTCAAGGCCGGCGAGACGCTGGAGCTTCATATCGAGGATCGCCGCCGCCTGTAAATCAGAAAACTTAAATTCCTTCATCAAGTTGAGGTGAGCGGTCGGAGTATCTTTTGAAGCTTTGATCAGCTTGATGATGGCGTCGATATGATCAAGCGCTTTTTTCAAACCAAGTAAAATATGTTCGCGGGCTTTAGCCTTAGCGAGATCAAATTCCGTGCGACGACGAATGACTACTTTTCGGTGGCCGATGAACTCTTCGAGACAGCTCTTGAGAGAAAGGGTCTGAGGAACTCCGTCCACCAGGGCCACCATATTGAAATGGAAAGTGGTTTCAAGCTGAGTGTGCTTGTATAAAAAGTTGAGGACATTTTGAGGATAGCTGCCACTCTTGAGCTCGATAGCAATGCGAATGTCCTTGGTGGATTCATCTCTCAGGTCTTTGATGCCTTCGAGTTTTTTCTCGCGCACAAGCTCAGCGATGGATTCCATCAAGGAAGATTTGTTGACACGGTATGGGATTGACGTGATGATAATTTTTGAATGGCCTACTTTGTCTTCAACAATTTCAGCTTCTCCGCGCACCACCACGCCGCCACGACCGTGGATATAGGCATGCGCAATGTCTTTTTCTCCATAGATCACACCGCCTGTAGGAAAATCCGGACCTTTGACAAACTGGAGCAAGTCGTCAGTAGTAGCGTCTTTATTGGCGAGTAGATGAGCGGTCGCATCCACAAGCTCACCGAGATTGTGCGGAGGAATGTTGGTGGCCATGCCGACGGCGATACCGAGGACACCGTTGAGCAAGAGATTGGGCACCGCCGTCGGCAAGACAGTCGGCTCTTTGCGTGAACCGTCATAATTGGGACGATAGTCGACTGTCTGTTTTTCAATATCTCGCAAAAGCTCTGAAGTGATCCGAGCCATGCGAGCTTCGGTATAACGCATAGCCGCCGCTGAGTCTCCGTCAATGTTTCCAAAGTTTCCTTGACCAAAGACGAGCGGATAGCGCAAGGAAAAATCCTGCGCCATGTTTACAAGTGCATCATAAATAGACGCGTCTCCATGAGGGTGATAATTTCCCATCACTTCACCGACTACGAAGGCTGATTTACGAAACTTGGCTGAAGAAGTCAGGCCGCGCTCATGCATGGCATACAAAATACGTCTATGTACCGGCTTGAGTCCGTCACGTACATCAGGCAAGGCACGCTCCGTGATCACTGACATAGCGTAGTCTATATACGACTCTTTCATTTCGATAGTCAGGTTGCGAGGAGAAATCTGCTCGCTGCCAATACCTTGGACACGCAAATTATTTTCATTCTGATGTTTCGGATTTTCCGCGGAATTTTTTGGCATATGCGTTTATTTTTGTGAACTATTTTGACTGTTTTGATAACCCTGACTAATAGTCTCTCCCAAAGCGGATAGAGGGTTGGCAGCGGCCACCCCAGCCAAAGCTTGATTTGAAGACAAACCAGCAATAAAAGAATGCAGCCAGATCCCAAAAATCAAAATGGTCACCCCGAAACTGACACCGAGCGCCACCATGTGACGATACGACTCAGGCTTTTCATGTAATTTTTTAATAAAATTTTGCATTTTTTTACTTTTTACTCATTACTATTTTAGTTTACATTATACCTTTGAAAGCACTACCACGTCACCTTCTTTACCTTCCAAATCTTTTTTCTTGATAGTGAGTTTGTCCGTCGGAGCGGCTGATTCCCCTGCTTCCTTCAAAAAAGTTTTAAGCGCCTCTTCTTTTATTTTTCCATTGGTCCCTTCGTAATGCATAGGAATAATGAGTTTAGCTTCAAGCTTGACGCCTAGTTTGTAAGCTTCTGCGGCTGTCAGCACCCCCTCTCCGCCTATTGGCACAAAAAGAATATCCACCGTATCGATGCCCTCCACTGTCTCTGGCTTCAGATCAGTGGACCCGAGGGCGCCCAGAAAACAGAGATTGATTCCGTCTATTTGGAAAGTATATATAGTGTTGATTGATTCACCTTCGTCACTATCTGTTTTATCGTTAGCAGAATGGTATTTTGACACTGAAGGAAAACCTCGAATAAAAACGCCCCGAGTTTCATATTCACCAGGTCCATTGATAATAAAGGGCTTTTTGTCTCCATAGGAATAGTCCTCGCCTCCAGCCATATCTTCGTCGAGGACCGTTTGCAGAACCACATCAGCCCCGAACTTGGAGGTTTTAAAAACGGAGTCTCTAGCCGGTGGATTGGTCACCACCGTGAGGTCTCCAAATTGGAGCTTGAAGCACTCTAAACCTTGATAAGTGATGACCATAGTGGGGATATTGTAGCATAGACTTCTGGCCAAGAAAAGAGAAAAAGGATGAGAAAAGAAAAAGGCCGAGCAGCGCATGTGTGGTGACATGAGCTACTCGGACCTTTGATTTACAAATGTGGCTGGTTGCCATTAGCCAACGGGATTTTGATGCCGTCAGCTTTTCTGACCATTTTTCGGAGGCTTTTGACGACCTCCCTTGAACCCACCATGATGATGGGCAGAGCCTTTCGGACAAGACCCACTGAGGTGGTGAACCGGAGATTAATTTTCTCCTTTCTGATCCTCCAGTCACCGCTTCCCAAACTTGCATCGAGCATATCCCTGTAAGTCTGTTGGACTGGCTGTCCCACAAAACCTTGCAGGAAAGTCCGATTCAAGTACAGGACGGTCTTGTCAATCTTGGAGTAGAGCTTTCGTTCCGCACACACTTTGACTTTGCCAGACTTGCGAAGATGTTCGTAAGCCTTTTCTGTGGCAAGGTAGTTCATCAACTCGACGTCGATGAAATATATGTACTGAAGCTCCCGACCAATTACAACTTTTTTACCTTCACGCCCAAGCTTCCTACTCAGAATCTTGGACTTGCCCCGATTGATACCCCCTAGACCAACTCCCCCATAAAAAACGAGGGCGTAAACGCCGTGCATAACGTTTACCAAAAAGCTGACTTCCTTTACCTGCTCGTGAAGAGTGACGACCTGGGAGATTGTCGGCCGATGCGCATGACGATGGTTGCACATCTTGACTTGGACTGCGAGGCTATGATCCTCGACAAACACATCCGCAAAGGATGCATAGTCCTGGTCTGTCGAGACAACTTCTCCGCCGGTGATCTTGGCACACAGCTCTTCACCGAAGCTGGCGACCACTTCAATCACTTGATTGGCCGCGGCATAAAAATTCCTGCCAGATAAAGATCTGCCCGTATTTCTGATTGTTAATCTTTTCACTTTACCCTCCTTTCCAGTTGGGTTTTGAGCTATTTTTTATTCTGATTTTATTGTACCTTCATTTGTCAAAAATAATTTTTAAAAACAGTGTAAAAGCCTGTGGACAACATATTAAAAAATAAAAACTGACAAAGAGGAAGAGGCTCTTTACAAACAAAATTTAAACGCGTATCGTTGCCTCAGAACAATAAGCACCATGACATACAACATCCAACAGAAAGGAGGCGTCAGATGCAATATTCTTACGTTATCGATTGGAAACGGGCTTTTGCGGTTTTTGATAGGTTGATTGCTAGGCTTCGCGTCAAGCAACACCCTTTCGATCACAGCACTCCGCCCCAGATCAGGCAAAACATGCCCGACAACTTGATTTTTGGCGGCTCTGAACATGCCGTTTTCTTGTGGACCGTCTGCTACTACATGCGCGGAGGCATTGATAGCAAGGTCGCCGTGCAACAGCTCACCCTCATCCATGAAAGGAAGCCGTATTTGTTTGTTCCGGGCTACCTGGTCAAAAAAATACGGAATCTGGCCCTCAAAAATGGGGAGATTCCCTACGGCCCAAAGCTGATTGCCCTGTTGACCAAGGAGAAAGTTTATCAGGAGCTCAGAAGTGAGCTCCAGGCGCACGGATTAGGCTTCAGCCACGAGGAAAACGCCCGTTTTTGGATTTTAAATGCCATCAAACTTCACAAGTTTTGGCAATCTGATCCACGACGCTTGTTTGATCAGGTCAATTCATTTGATGACCTAGTTGATCGCATCGCCAACAGCGGCAAGTTTAAACTCAGTTCGCCAAACGGCTTTCTGGGTTTTCAGCACAAGATGGTCAGCATGATTACTTACTTCTTGGCTGAGACAAACCTGGTCGATCGACACACCATTCCGGTGCCTGTGGACTTTCATGTCCTCAGGATGTTGCTCTCAAACGAGATCATCAAGCCAAACTGGAACATGCAGGTAGGTGACAATGTGTTTTCTCCCCAGCTGCTCAGCACTGCGAGAGAAGCCGCTCAAAGCTACTGCGAGCAAAGCAAGATCGACATGGTCGAGCTCTGTGATGCCCTTTGGCTTTTCTCAAGAGCCATGTGTTCGTGGCATCCGGACAACGAAAGTCAGACTCCGGACAAATCCGAGAAAAGAAAGGAGCAGCAAAAGCTCCGGACCAATCGGAAGAAGCAATTGGGGCACAAACCCAGACCGGAAGATGGATTGGCGTTGTTTGAAAATGCCACCAAAAGTCCTGGAAGGAAGTCGCGTGTCCTCCACGTGGCGCCGACCTGGGGCGAAGCTCAGCTTGCAGCTTACGACCGCTCCTGTCGGATGTGTCCCGTGGCGGACAGTTGCAAGTTTGCGGTGCCGTCGGCTCCATACTATCTCGGAGGCCAGCTTCGGCTCCGCTATAGATCTACGCCGGAAACGGATGTTCTTCTTTTCAATCTATCGGAGGTGCCTATCAAAGTCCCGACCAGTGAATGGGACAAACAGGCCGCCAAAGAGCAGGCGCTTCAGTTTATTGGAAAGGATGGAACAAACGGTGTGGGCAGCGAGACCGAGGTGATGCTGATTTGAGTTGAATCCCCCCCCGACCAGGTTTGCTGGTCGGGGGTTTGTATTTTAATTGCAAAAATATCCCTTTTAATATATATTGTCTCCATTATTAATAGTTTAGCCACAAGTAACCTCGCATTGTGTTATGACAGACTTTCATGCGAACCTTGTGGCTCTAACCATATATGATTAAAACAGCAGATAAAGAAACCATTAAGGACATAAAGGACAGTAAAAAGGACAGTCCCATGGGCAAGATGCTCAACGACACTGTCACTCCTCCAAGCGTGGCTGACATTGTAGAAGGTCCTGTCATCGCCATCGACAAAAAAGGTGTGTTTGTGGACTTGCACCCATACGGTACCGGTATTATTTACGGCCGTGAATATATCAACGCCCGCGATATTATTAAAAAAGTAAATATAGGAGATAGCATCGCCGCCAAGGTTGTTGGCTATGATCACCCCGAAGGCTATATTGAGCTCTCTCTAAAAGAAGCTAAACAAGCCCTCATCTGGAGTGAAGCCGAAGAAGCTATCCGTTTGAAAACCGCTTTCGATCTTCCCGTCGTCGAGGCCAACAAGGGTGGTCTTATCCTCTCATGGCAAGGTATCCAGGGATTTTTGCCTGCTTCTCAGCTCAAGAGCGACCACTACCCTCGAGTCCTTGACGGCGATAAAGATAAAATCCTGGACGAGCTCAAAAAACTTCTCGGCAAGCGTATTTCCGTAGTCATTATTTCCGCTTCTCCAAAAGAAGGCAAGCTTATTTTCTCAGAAAAAAATCCTGAGCAGAAAGACAAGGAAAAAATCGTGGGCAAATATGCTGTCGGCGATGAAGTCGAAGGAAATGTCACTGGCATGGTAGATTTCGGAGTCTTTGTAAAACTTGAGGAAGGTCTCGAAGGCCTAGTCCATATTTCAGAGATTGACTGGGCGCTCGTCGAAGATCCTCGCGCCCTCTTTAAAGTCGGAGATAAGGTAAAAGTAAAAATTATCGAAATTAAAGATGGCAAAATTTCCCTTTCCATCAAAGCCCTCAAAGAAAACCCTTGGAAGGCTGCAAGTAAGAAATATAAAAAAGATGATGTCGTCACCGGTGTAGTGATTAAGTTCAACAAACACGGAGCTCTGGCTAGTATCGAAGAAGGTGTGGCTGGACTTGTACATGTATCAGAATTTGGCACTGAAGCCAAGCTTCGAGAAACCATCGAACTCGGTAAAAGCTATAGTTTCAAAATCAATCTTTTTGATCCAAAAGAACAGAAGATGGCACTAGGCTTTGTGAAATAGTAGTAAACAAAATCCTCCACCTACTTTCCGGAACACGCGTAAAAGTCTGCTGACTTTTCTGCTCTGCTCGGCGCCGACGCGCCTGCGCAAGTTTCCGTCAAGTAGGTGGAGGATTTTGTTATTACCATTGACACAAAGCCAATAATGCCTTACTATTTGCTACAGACTTTTTAGAAAAATGACAATTCATAATCGGTTGTTCACCGTCATCGTCCTCAATGCCGCAGTCCTCAGCACAGCACATATCAGCGATCATCAAGGCCTGAAAAGCCTGATCGTTGACCTGGATGTCCAGAATCAGTGTGCGACCAGCCTCTACTTCAACTCCGACCATCCCAACATGGTGGTTTTGGATACAGAGGTTGTGCCGCCGGATGCCTGCAAGGCCTTTCGGACGACAAAGCTCGAAGTGTTCCACTTCGACCAACCTTCAAACGGCGAAGCGGTCCATACCTTTTTCCAAAAGGCTGAGGACCTTCTGCGGTTGAGAGTGGCCGCGCGGGAATCCGGTCGCGGTCGGCTGACTACAGCCATCGCGGCGGCCGCCTGCTAAAAGCACGGTACTCTTCTGGTCTGGCCAGCCAAAAAGCTGGCTGACGGAAAAAATCAAAGCCGGAGCCCCACACACCAGTGGGAGCTCCGGTCTTTTTTTTACCTTTCCACCAATTATAAAAAAAGTAGGACCTTTCGAACGGGTTAGCGAGTCTTCGAGCGCTTTAATGAGAAAGGTCCTACTTCTTTTTGTTATTTATACTCCCTGCAGCATGAGACCTACCCTCTTCTAGAATTATTTTCACATAGTCCGCAGATTCTTTTGAAATTTTCTTCATCTGTTCTAGCTCAGCAGGTTTAAATTTTCCAATAATAAAATCTAAAATTTTGTCATTTGAGGGCTTTTTGATTTTGCCACTAGGAGTCGAGGGAGAAATCCCTATCTTTAAACGTGTAAAAGCCTCCGTCTTGAGGGCGCGGATCACAGACTCCACCCCACGGTGACCTCCTGACCCTCGATTGAAAGCCAATTTTGATGATCCAAAGGCCAAGTCTAAATCATCATGGATGACAATGAGCTGCTCAGCTTTCTTAGCATTTGACACTAGAGGCTTGAGGGCGCTGCCGCTTTTATTCATGAAGGTTTCTGGCAGGATTACCATCACCTTTTCTTTAGTTTTTTTTGAGAGTTTATGAGCGCCAGTGGGTTTGCCTTTTTTGAGCATATTTGTTTCAAACACGACTGTCATTACTCGTTCCGAAATCAAGGCATTGTATTTTTTACTAAAAATAAAATCCGGAAAATCATTTCTTTTGGCAAAAGCCTGTGCGACCATCCGGCCGACATTGTGTCGCGTATTTAGGTATTCTTCTCCTGGATTTCCGAGACCAGCAATGATTAGCATGGCTCCAATTGTAGCATAAAAAGCCACGACATGCTTCTCCCCCTTGTGTCAAACCAAACTTTCGTCGTATTATTCCGCCATATGAACAATGAAATCCAGCCGGAAGAAAACCAAGACTTTGAAAAACCTATAAAAAAGACCGTGGATGAACCCTCGCGTTGGGAGCTTTTCCGTTTTGCTATTATCTTGCTCGCCATTTTCATTCCTCTGCGGATTTTTGTAGCCAGTCCGTTTGTAGTTTACGGCAGCTCAATGGAACCAAATTTTAATACCGGCGACTACCTGATTGTGGATGAGCTCTCTTACCATTTTCACACTCCCAATCGAGGAGATGTCATAGTCCTCACCCCTCCAGTCTCGGACAAAAAATACTTTATCAAACGAGTGATCGGCCTGCCAAACGAAACTGTCAGTGTAGATGGCGATCAGGTCTACATCATCAACGCAGATCACCCTAAAGGTTTTGAACTAAAAGAGCCCTATCTAGCTTTTCATAAAGGGCCGCAAGGCACTTGGCATTTAGGCCCAGACGAGTATTTTGTCATGGGTGACAACCGCGACGTCAGCTCGGATTCCCGTTCTTGGGGACCCCTCAAAGCTGATAAAATTGCCGGCCGAGCTTTTTTGAGACTGTATCCTTTCAACAAAATATCGTTGCTCCCAGCCCAAGGCTACACATACCAGCCTTAACTTTAGGAAAGTAGGAAAATAAAATAAAGCTTTTAATCCAATGCCGAAACAAAACAATCACTATAAAAAAGCTTCAGCCATCGCCGAACACTATGGCTTTCTCCCATCTCCCGAATTCGAAGTTGAAAAACAAGACATCGCTAAAGGTAAAACCTTTAAAGAAGCCATCGCTAGAGAAGTGCACCCTTTCAAGGATGAGAGTTGCGCTTTTTCTGGTTATGTCGAAGAAAAAATCTGCATCGTGCGCAATAGTATTGAAAAAAAACTGGTGTATCTCCCCCAGCCTCCAATGATTTATTATGAAGGCCCAATGAAGGGCAACACCCACCTCAAGCGTACTGGCAGTGAAAAAACTTTCAATCTAGACATCATCGGCAATTCAAGAAGTATTTCTGACGCCATGCTTATTGAGACCTGCTATGTCATCGTTAAAGAATGTCGTCACAACAAAGACGTAATAGTGGAGCTCAACAGTATTGGGGACAAGGATTCTATTGGACGCTTTGCCCGCGAATTGACTAACTACTTCAAAAAACACTCCAACGATCTATCGACAGAATGTCGTTCACTTTTAAAAAAGGATGTCTTTGCCCTACTGACAACTACCCACAAAAGCTGCATTGCCTTGCGGGAAAATGCCCCTCCTTCAATCAACTTTTTGTCAGAAGCCAGCCGTAATCATTTCAAAGAAGTGCTCGAGTATCTGGAATCCTTGAGTATTCCCTACACTATCAATCCTTTATTGGTCGGCAACAGAAGCTATTGCATGGGAACTATTTTTGAAATCAAAGCGATACCCAAAGACAAGGAAGACTACGAGGTGGTGGCCATCGGTGAACGCTACAATTCCTTGGCTAAAAAAGTCTGGGGTAAAAAAGAAATCCCAGCGGTCGGAGCGGCGGTACTCATTCCGCAGGATTCAAGCGGGTCATCCAAATCTTCTTTAGCAAAAAAGAAAGTCCAAGCCCCACGTTTCTATTTCATTCAGCTTGGTTTTGATGCCAAGCTCAAGAGTCTGGGTATTATTGAAATGCTCCGCAAGGCCAAAATCCCCGTCCTGCAATCACTTTCCCGGGATAAACTCACGAGCCAGCTGGGATTGGCAGAAAAACTCAACGTGCCTTATGTCTTGATCATGGGTCAAAAGGAAGCGGTAGAAGGCAGTGTAGTGGTGAGAAATATGCTCAATCGGGCCCAGGACACAGTTTCAGTAGACAGACTGGTCGAATATTTAAAAAAGCTAGCTTAAAATAAACTGGAAGAGTTGATAAGGTTGCCATAAATAAAGGGATATGGTAGTCTATCCCTACTATTATGATAAATGTCCAAGTAGAGAAAAACCCGACAGAGCACACAACGTCCATCATTCGACGTTTTACTAAACGTGTCCAAGAGTCTGGAGTGCTCAACCGTGTCCGCTCACTTCGCTATAGCGCTCGCAACGAGTCTTCGTATGTGCGTAAAAAGAAAACTCTCAAAGTCCTTCGCCGCCGCGACGATATCCAAAAAATGATCAAGCTCGGCAAAATGCCAATCAAAACTCGTTAAGTCAAATTCGCCAAAGATATGAGCGAAAAATTTTCAGTCACCGTTAAAGTAAAAAGCAATCCTATCAACGGATTGCTTTTTCGTACTATGGAAAAAATCAAAGACTTCATCATGGGAGCTGACTACGAGCTTAGCCTGGTCATCATCGGTTCGACTCGTTCACGTGCCTTAAATAAAACCTACCGCAAGATAAACAAGCCGACAGATATTCTTAGCTTCACTTTGGACAAAAAATGTGGTGAGATTTTTATAGACCCCCATCGCGCAGCGATTAAAGCTAAAAAATTTGAGAGGACATTTGATAATTTTTTACTTTTCCTATTTATCCACGGGCTTTTCCATTTGAAAGGATTCGAGCATAGTAGTACAATGGAAAGCAAGGAAGAGAAAGTCCGAAGAAAGTTTAAAATTTAGCTAAAATTAAAGGCCCAAATCTACATGGCACGCTCTATCGCTGTTGGCATTGATATAGGTACCCACCAGATCAAGGTGGTAGTGGCTGAGCTCGCGCCTGAAAAAGACAAAGAAGTGCCCCGCATCATTGCCACCGGCTACGCCGAGTCAAAAGGACTTCGTCATGGCTATATCACCAATGTGGCCGAAGCAGCCAAAAGTATTCGCACCGCTATCGCTCAAGCCGAAAAAAGTGCCGGCATCCGTATTCGAAAAGCATACCTCGCTGTCGGAGGAGCTGGCTTGTCTGGAGTGACCAATATCGGGACAGTTTTAATTACCAAAAATGATTCCGAGATCACCGACGCTGATGTTAAAAAGGCCCTCGAGTCCAGCGAAAATGAGCTCCCTGAATCATTCACTCTCAACCGCAAAATTCTCCACACTATTCCCTTGATGTTTCGGGTAGACGGCCGTACCGTCCTCGGCAAGCCTCAAGGTATGAAAGGTTCAAAGCTCGAAGTACGCACCCTTTTCGTGACCTGTTTGAGCCACCATTTGAGTGACTTGGTCAAGGCCCTAGGAGAAGCGGACGTTGAAATAGAGGACGTCATAGCTGCCCCTCTGGCCACTAGCTTTGTGACTCTGACCAAGACTCAAAAAATAGCGGGGTGTGTCCTGGCCAACATTGGCGCCGAAACAGTTTCTATCATTGTTTTTGAAAATAATATTCCCGTGTCTGTCGAGGTATTTTCTATCGGATCAAACGACATTACCAACGACATCGCGCTTGGTCTAAAAATTTCGATCGAGGACGCCGAGCTCATCAAGCTTGGCGGGCCAAAATCAGTCCAATATCCAAAAAAGAAACTGGATGAAATTATTTTGGCCCGCCTCTCCGATATTTTTGAGCTGATCGAGGGTCATTTGAAAAAAATAGAACGCAGCGGTCTCCTGCCTGCTGGCATCATCATCACTGGTGGCGGTTCGGGTGTGACCAATATCGAAGAATTTGCGCGCATATCTCTAAAACTTCCCTCCAAAAAAGCTAGCTTCAAATTCCCGGTCCCTCTCAAGGGTTCCTTTCGTGAAGCCGAGTGGGCTGTCGCTTATGGCCTCTGTCTTGTGGGTCTCACCAGCGAAGACAATGACATCACCAGCCTCAGACCTGGAACTAGCGCTATAAGCAAGGTTGGTTTGAAAATTTGGCCCTCTCTAAAACGTCTGTTTGCTCAGTTGCTCCCCTAGTGATATGATTGGCACATTCGTAAAAAGTCAGGAAAAAATTAAGCAGTCTTTATATAATCTTTAACACCTTATCCCATGCCACAAGTCAAACCAGAAGTAGAAACATTTGCCCGCATTAAAGTGATCGGAGTCGGAGGTTCAGGTAAAAATGCCATCAATCACATGATCAACAGCAAGGTTCGCGGCGTTGATTTTATTGCCGTCAACACTGACGCTCAGGATTTACATCATTCTCTCGCTAAACAAAAAATTCATATCGGAAAAAATCTTACCAAGGGTTTGGGTACTGGCATGAATCCTGATCTTGGCAAACGAGCCGTCGAAGAAACAAAAGAAGAAGTCCAGGAAGCTATCAAAGGTGCCGACATGGTATTTGTAGCTTGCGGACTCGGAGGCGGTACCGGATCTGGTGCCAGTCCTATTGTCGCTCGTACAGCTAAAGAGCTTGGCGCTCTCACTGTGGCCGTAGTCACCAAGCCTTTCTTTTTTGAGGGTCAGCAGCGCATGAAAGTAGCTGATATTGCTTTAGAAGAGCTTCGCAAAGAAGTGGATGCCATCATTATTGTTCCCAACGATCGTCTCTTAAACAATATTACCAAGGAAACTACAGCTAAAAGTGCTTTCGCCATGTGTGATGAGATTCTCAAGCAAGCCGTAGAGGGTATTTCTGACCTTATTACTACTCCTGGTATCATCAACATCGACTTCGCAGATATTCGCTCCATCATGCAAAATGCTGGCGCGGCTCTTATGGGTATCGGTACCGCTTCAGGTGAAAAACGAGCCGAAGAAGCAGCCAAAGCGGCTATTAGCTCCCCTCTCCTTGAGCTTTCCATGGCCGGCTCAAAAGGCGTCCTCTTCTCCATTGCAGGTGGGGATGACTTGACTATGTTTGAAATCCAGGATGCTGCCAAGATCATCACTGAGTCAGTGGATGTCAACGCCAAAATTATTTTCGGTACCGTCAAAGATGAAAAGCTCAAGAAAAGCGAAATCAAGATCACTGTCATTGCTTCAAGCTTTCCTGACAGCGGAAATGTCCCTGGCAAAAAATCTCTTTTTGACAGTACTTTCGGCATCGGAGCGGTCACAAAACAGGATTCAAACGCAAACGGTGAGAAAGGTAAGATTTTCAATTCCGTCACCCCTTCAGAATCCACTGCCGAAGAAAAGAAAATTGAAGTCGTCGGAGATGAGGATGATTGGGCAGCCGTGCCCGCGTTTCTTCGGAGGTCAAAACTAAAGTAATTAGTTATGATTTACGATTTAGCTATCATTGGAGGAGGACCTGCAGGTGTAGCCGCTGGTGTGTATGCAGCGCGCAAAAAACTCAAGACTGTTTTTATTACCGAAAGCTTTGGTGGACAGAGTATTGTATCTGAAGGTGTGGAAAATTGGATTGGCTCAATCAAAATCAGCGGCACTGAGCTGGCCAAAAATCTCGAACAACATCTCAAAGCTTACGCCAGCAATGAAGTTTTTATAAAGGAAGGGGTAAGGGTGCAAAAAATTGAAAAAATTGACGACATCGAAGCCAAATTTGCTGTCATTACTTCAGGTAAAAATGCCGACGGATCACCTGAAATTTTTAAAACCAAAACTGTCCTCATCACAACAGGCAGCTCACGCCGCCGACTCCAAGCTGTTGGAGCAGACCAATTTGAGCATAAAGGACTCACCTACTGTGCCAGTTGTGATGGACCTCTTTTTACTGGTCAAGATGTAGCCGTGATCGGTGGGGGCAATGCAGGCTTCGAGAGTGCAGCCCAGCTGCTTGCCTATTGCCGATCTGTCACTCTTTTGCACAAGAACGCGGATTTCAAAGCAGACCCTGTCACCGTCTCGGCAGTCCTCGCCAATCCTCATATGAAAGCCGTCATGGATGTCTCTATCCTTGAAGTCAAAGGGGATAAATTTGTGACGGGTTTAGTCTATAAAAATAATAAAACTGGCGAATCGACCGAGATTCCCGTCACCGGTATTTTTGTCGAGATTGGAGCTGTACCAGCCACTTCTTTTGTGGCCGATGTAGTTGCTTTGGCTCCAGGAGGCTTTGTCGTCGTCGATCCACGCAACCAACGTACCACCACAGACGGCATCTGGGCTGCCGGTGATTGCACCGATGGCCTCTATCATCAAAACAATATCGCTGCTGGCGACGCTGTCAAAGCTTTAGAAGATATTTATGTTTATTTGAGGGCTAAATAAAAGATTTTTATACCTTTACAACATCTGCGATAGATGATACTACATAAGAGGAAACTATCCCTGAAAGGAGGTGATGGAAGTGAAATCGGAGAGAAAATATGAAATAGCCTTGATGCTGATGGTTAAGTTCTGGCGAGAGGGTTATGTTCACATTCTGCATAGTTTCGTGAATGATGGCGAGGTGCGGACAGATGAGCATACGCCTCTGGAAGAGCTGAGGGCCTACGTCAGGAGAATCAAGGAGGGAGAAAAAGATGACCTAGTCCTCAAGCAGATCGCCATGATCTGGCTTGCGCACATGTTCATCAGGGACTCGAAGCTCGGGTTCGGAAGTGGCTGTGGCAGAATCGTAGGCAATCATGCCAAGGCGATTGGTATCGAGACAGCAGAGCTAAAAGAAATGTACCTCGAAATCCTCATCGAGCGATTGAGAAAGGATTATCGTTGAGACATTTCTCTGTAATCAAGAACAGGGGTTGGAAGGACATCAACTTCCCATAAAAAGGTAATTGCACCTCTCGCACATGCGACAAGGGCAGAACAAGAACTTTTCTTCTAGTTTCAACGCCGTGCCATGGAATATGGCGCGGCGTTTTGTCTTGATGACCTGATTTTATTTTGTAAATGCAAAAGACAAAAGCACGATAGTTAAGGCATTGAGAATCACCAAGACTAAGGCTGTTTGCAATTTTGTTGCAAGGGGGTTATTCATAATATAAACCGTATAGATTATTGCAACAATCCCCGCACCAATAAAATTTCCTCTTATCATATTTTTATAAATAATTTAGTGAATAAAAAGTCCACCTCATTATACCAGTTTTGAACCCTTCTCACAGGGCCTGAGGATGTGTTGATAGATATGGGTTTAAAAGCTGTGACCCGATAGGGTGGCTTTCAGAACTTGTAGAACAAAGAGATACTATAAAAGTCGGTATTGAACAATTAGCTGCTTTTGTATGATTTATTTAGTATTCTCACTCTTTTCAGCTAAAGAAAGTATTTTTTGAACGAACTCCTCCTTATTACCTTTATACGAACGGTCTATCGTTGCATCTTCTCTTAAGAGATTAAGCTTGTATTGTTCATATTCTTTTCTGGCTTCATCGTGTTGAATGAGATAGTCTCGAAATAAAATCTGTCTTTTCCAATACGATCCTTTGTCTGTATAAGCGATAGACAAATGATATTTCGTAGGACTACCTTTCTTAAAAAAGTGTCTTTCGGGAGAAGATATCTCGGGTTTATAAACGTAACCTAATTTTTCTAATGGAGCAATAAAATCATTTGCATTCTCAGATGAAGCTATGAGTACTGCTACATCTATTATTGGCTTAGATAACATATTAGGAATTGATGTACTGCCGATATGTTGAATATCAATGTAATTATTTCCGAATACGTTCTTGATTTTTTCAGCTTCCTCCTGATAGTCTAATATCCATTTTTCGGAATACGGAACAAGGATGCTATTAAGCTCTGGCATATAGATTTGAGTATACCAAGAAGTTCACGACATTCACAACGTTCACTGGTGACCCTACGCGGAGTCGAACCGCGCTTCTCGCCTTGAAAAGGCGATGTCCTAACCGATAGACGATAGGGCCGTCGAAATAGCTCCACAACTATAACATTTTTTGTAAAAAAGGCAAAAAACTGTTATAGTCATGGGACTTTTGGGGGAATGGCAGAGTGGTTGAATGCGCAGATCTCGAACATCTGTAGGGGTGAAAGCCTCTCGTGGGTTCA
>JAQTMP010000001.1 GCA_028714275.1 Candidatus Paceibacterota bacterium | reverse complement strand
CAGCTATAAGGGCTTCGAGGGCCACTCTAGCTACTTGGCGGCGAATAGGATCAAATGAAGAAATGGTGATAGAACCGGGGCTGTCATCTACGATCACCTCTACGCCCGTCTCCCTTTCGAAGGCTTTGATGTTGCGTCCCTCCTTGCCAATGACTTTGCCTTTGATTTCATCAGAGGCAATCGGCACATGAGTCGTGAAGACATCAGCTGTGACAGCATTTGCAAGGCGCTGGATAGAAGTGGCGAGAATCTCACGAGCCTTTCCCTCTAGTTTTTCTTGGCCGGAAATTTCTAGTTTTTTTAGGCGGTTTAGGATATCTTCTTCGCTTTCACGTTCAACTTTTGTGATAAGCTCCGCTCTAGCTTCTTCGGCAGAGAGTTTGGCCACTCGTTCCAAGGCCGTCTTTTTTTCTAATTCAAGCTTATCCGCACGTTCCTTGATAGTTTTTATTTCCTCAATTTTTATTTTCAGAGCCTCTACTTCCTTGTCAATTTCAGTTTGGCGACCATCGAGAAGTTCTTCTTTTTTAATCAGGCGATCTTCAGTTTTTTTATTTTTATCTTCACGATCCTTAGATTCTTCTCGGACTGTCCGTAAAATAGTCGCCGCCTCTTCCTCAGCCTCGAGGGTAATTTTTTGGGCGGCTTCCGTGGCCTCAACCATCATTTTCTTGATTTCTAGCTCAATAGAGCCCTTTTTTCCCAAGGCCACAATCCATCGAAGAATGTAGCCACACGCAAGTCCCATGGCCCCCATAAAGGCGGCAATGAGCAACACAGTTTTTAATGATACTAACATGGCTTTTATTAAGCCCCGTCTCTGTACTAGTTTTTAAATTGCTACTCTAAGCACGCAAAAATTTTCTAGGAATTTTCAGAAGGAATGATCCAGGCGAATGAATTTGATTTAATTTTTCGAATTTACGCATAAATAAGGCAATTTACTCTAATATCAGAAAACCGCAGGCCATTAAATTAATATAGGTAATACCTGCAGTCTACAATAACTAGAGAATTTTGTCGATGATGCCGTATTTTTTGGCCTCTTCAGCTGTCATGTGGAAGTTGCGCTCAGCATCTTTTTCAATTTTTGATATTGGCTGGCCGCTGTTTTTAGCTAGCATTTTATAGAGAGTTTCACGGGTTTTGAGGATTTGGCGGGCGCTGATTTCAATATCGGTAGCCTGACCCTCGGCACCTCCTAGAGGCTGGTGGATCATGACCTCAGCGTTTGGCAGACAAAAACGCTTACCTTTGGCTCCGGCTGATAAGATCATGGCGCCCATTGAGGCAGCTATACCCACCCCGATGGTGGAGACATCGTTTTTGATGTTATTCATGGTGTCTATAATAGCTAAACCGGCCGTGACATGACCGCCAGGGGAATTGATATAGAGTGAGATGTCCTTTTTGGGATTTTCAGAATTGAGAAAAAGAAGCTGGGCAATGACAATATTGGCTACATTGTCATCTATTGGACCAGCCAGAAAAATAATGTTTTCTCTAAGAAGGCGAGAATAAATGTCGTAAGCACGCTCGCCAAACTGAGATTTTTCAATGACGGTTGGGATTAACATATAGAAACAATAACAAAATTCTCAAAAAAAGCAACGAGAGGATGGTGGCATTTTCTTTATCTCCTTTTGTATTTTAGGCTTTTTACGTATACTGGTCGTATGCGACTTCACAGATTTTACATTGAACAAAAAATAGATGATTTGGGTATAGGGGACGAACTGACAGTCTCTTCTCCGGCCCTGCTACACCAATGGAGGAATGTTTTTCGGTTCAGGCCGGGGGTTGAGGTTTTATTGTTTGACGGAAGGGGTTTTGAGTATCGAACGGTGTTTCACGCTCTGGAGAAAAAAGGGGCTAGCTTGGAAATCGTTGATAAGATTAATAAAAAGAATGAAAGGAAGGACGGAGGGTCTGAACAATCAGAACCAGTGGTTTGGCTTTTTGCTGCAGTCGTCAAAAAAGATAATTTTGAATGGATTGTAGAAAAAGCCACAGAGTTGGGAGTCGATGGGGTTGTACCCGTGGTGAGTGAAAGAAGTGAAAAAAAGTCTTTAAATGAAGAGCGCCTAAAGAAAATTGTCATAGAAGCCAGTGAGCAGTCGGGGAGAGTGATATTGCCAGAAGTTTTGACAGTCGTGTCGCTAACGGAGGCGCTTGCGTTGGTCAAAGAGAAAAAAATGCAAGGGGTGGCTTTTGATCCGACTGGGGAAAATCTGAGGAATTTTGAAAATAAAAATAAAATCAACACACTAAATAGTATCCCAGTGGCCGTGTTTGTTGGCCCAGAAGGCGGCTGGACTGAAAAAGAGCTTGAGCTTTTTAAAAAAGAAAGTTTTGATGTTGTCAGTCTGGGGAGTCAGATTTTGAGGGCCGAAACGGCGGCAATTGCCGGAATCGTAGCAATTTCTTTGGCAGGCTTTGGTGGTTTGAGATAGTTTAGGTAGTCCTTTTTCTCAATATATAGTATAAGACATATTTTTATGCTTTATATTACATATTCTGCTTTTCCAAGAATTCCCAGACCTTTTCATTGGTCAAGACAGTTTCGACGTAGATAGAAGCATTGAGGGGGTCGGCGTCCTTATAGGATGAAAGGAGCAGCTCGGTTTCCTTTTTAATTTCTTCTTCACTGGCCTGGATTTTTTCCTCAAGCGCAATCTGGTTCATGGCGAGCTGTATTTTGGCGCGTTTTTCGGCTTCGGATTTCCACTCGGTGCGCAGGTCTGCCTCAGTTTTTTTACTGTGGACAAGATAAGCTTCAGGGTCCATGCCCATGTCTTTGATATTTGATTTAAATTGGGAAATCATGCGTGTGAGTTCACTTTCTACGAGTATTTTCGGTAGGGTTACCTTCATATCCGCGATTATTTTCTCAATAGTAGTCACTCGCTTCTTGTCTTTAGCTTTATATTCTTTTTCTTTAAGGATATTTTCACGAATAGTTTTTTTGAAGGCTTCGATTGTGGCAAAATCTCCAAACTTTTTAATAAAATCTTCATTTAATTCAGGAAGAGGCAGATCTCCGTGGTTGTGGTCATGATCGTCCGATTTGGTTTCAGCAGGTTTTTCTTTTTCTTGTTTTGCATGAAAATCACTGTGGGCTACTCGCTTGCGTAGATCCTCGATGGCATCATCAACTTCCTTGTCAGATACTTCGATTTCTTCTTCTTTGGCCGTCTCATTTTTTGGGGCCATTACTTCACCGGCTATTTTTTTGTAATCAGGCAAAACGACTGACGGCACTATCGCTGTGGTGATAGTGACTTCGAGAGGATTGCCGGCTGCGATTTTTGTGATAGTGACTTTTGGAGAGCCAATCGGGTGGATTTTGGTCTCTGAAATTTTGGCTTCGGCCATGATGGATCCGTAGACCTCTTTGAGAGCAAGCTCAGCGGCTTCTTCAAGGATAGTCATTTCACCAAGACGATCCACTAGGATTTTTTCTGGAATATGCCCCTGACGAAAACCATCGAGTTTTACTCGCGTTCCGAGGTTTTTGACAGCTTCGAGGCGGTGGTCGGCAAGCTTTGAGGCCTCTATTTCAACCTTTATTTCTACTTCTGAATCGGGGAGAGCTTTGGTCGCTACAATTTTATGTGAAGATGACATGCTATTTCTTTGGATATTTTTCTTGATAAAGTTTTAAGGATTTTTCGAAAGCTCTTTTAGCGGCATCTGCCCCTTCAATTCCATGAATAGTCACTTCTTTGTTCTGGAGTTTCTTGTAGGTAAGAAAAAAATGTTCAATTTCTTTCAGAGTGTGCTTGTTTATATCGGTGACATCCTTGACGTGGTCAAAACGAGGATCTTCATTTGGGACAGCGATGATTTTGGCGTCAGATTCTCCACTATCAACCATGTTCATGATAGCCACAGGTCGGACGTGCACCATCACTCCCGGAAAAAGAGGATACGTGGTCAGGACGGCTACATCGAGAGGGTCTCCATCATCCCAGAGAGTTTGAGGAACAAGGCCATAATCAAAAGGGTAATCCTGTGCGGTGTGCATAGCACGATCGAGCTTGATCAGCCCAGTTTTTTTATCCAATTCATACTTATTTTTTGAGCCCTTGTTTATCTCAATAATAGTCGTGATGTTTTCGCTAGTCCCTGGATCAATGTCGTGCCATAGATTCATACTCATATTTTTATTTTTTGAAAGTTTTAAACGGTTTAATTATTTTTCTTCTTCAGTTGGGGTTGCTTCTGCGACTGGAACAGCTGCGGATTTGATATCAATTCTCCAACCTGTGAGCTTGGCTGCAAGGCGGACATTTTGGCCCCCTTTGCCGATAGCGAGCGACTGCTGATCTTCATTTACCTCTACGGTGGCTGATTTTTCTTCAGGATTGAGTTTGACGGAAATAATTTTAGCAGGAGAAAGAGCGTCCTCGATAAAGCGAGCAGGGTCTTCGGACCACTCTATGATGTCGATTTTTTCGCCACCAAGCTCGCTCATGACAGTCGAAACTCGGACACCGCGTTGGCCTACCATTGAACCAATCGGATCAATATGTGGGTCAGACGAAAAGACGGCTACTTTTGAACGAGCACCAGCTTCTCGGGCAACCGCTTTGATTTCGACAGCACCCGAAGCAATTTCAGGTACTTCACTTTTGAAAAGTTCAGCCAAAAACTGGGGATGAGCACGGGAAAGCCTGAGAAAGATACCCCGAGGAGTCTCTTCTACTCGGGCTAGATACATGCGGAGACGTTCACCTTGGCGATAGTGTTCGCTAGGGATCTGCTCCTCATAAGGAAGAATACCGCTAGCGCGACCCATGTCGATAAAGACATTCCCTCTCTCTGCACGCTGGACACTGCCAGTGACGATTTCACCTTCGCGTTTGCCATATTCTGCAAGGACAGAGACCTTTTCAGCTTCACGGATCTTTTGGATGATGACTTGTTTGGCTGTCTGGGCAGCGATACGGCCGTAGTCACCCTTTTCTTCTAGTGGGAAGACAAGCTCTTCACCGAGCTGGACATCTTTTTTGATTTTTCGGGCGTCTTCAATGAGAATATGCTGTTCTGGGTTGAAATGAGGTTTTTCGTCGGGGTTTTCGGACATTTTAGCTTCACTTTCTGAGTGCTCAACACTTTCCTCGCCCATGATCACGGTAGATTCATCCACTACCACTTTGACTTGTTGGAGCTCGGCACTGCCACTATTCAGGTCAAAATGCGCCGGGATGAGCTGTCCGCGCTTGCCGTATTCTTTTTTATAGGCTGTTGCAAGGGCCAATTCTATGGCTTCAATGACTTTTTCTTTGGGAATGCCACGCTCTTCCTCGAGCTGATCAAGGACGGAATGGATGACTTTAAGGTCGAACATATTGGGTTTGTTGGATTAATTTTCTAATTTTAGCCTTAAAATAGGCCAAATTTTGGTAAAAAAACGAGCTCGCCCGACAGCGAACTTCAATAAGCATAGTATATAGTATGTAAATGTAATTTGTCAAACACTATCGTTGACAAAGGGCATATAAATATGGTAGAATATTCAGCAGTTAAGATCTTTAAAAAACATTGCGAAATTCGTCACAGCAGAAAGGGGCTTACAAATAGGCCGCTCCCTGCTGCGACGAAAGGTGAAAGATTCCTTAGTCGATGAGAAACAATCAGTAGGAGAACCGAAGATTGAAACTCGCGGCATTAGTCAAGCTGAAAAATGAAAGGAGCCATAAATATATGGCAACCAAACAACAGATCCCCGTACTCGCAGGGGCAATTGTGAGTAAACAGGAGGGATTCGAAGCCCTCTCAAACGATGACGTCCAATGGGCCATCGAAAATACCGAAGCCGCAATCGCGCTCTCGGTAGTGGCGATTAAGGATCGAAACAAGACCCCGATCTCTTCGCCAATCCAGAAACGCACGCTGACCCCGTGGAAAACCATCAAGGTCGGCGGTATGTCCAAGAAAAAGCTCGCGGAGAGCGTCAAGGACGAGTCCAGTGACTACGCCAAAGGCATCATGGGCAAACCCGCGTTCTCGGTGGCAGAAAAAGAAGAAGACGTTGATCTCATTGACCTCACACCGCGAGATCTTGGCTTCACCGCCAATCCGCGCACGGACGAGTTCATGACCAAGGAATTCTGCGCCGAGTGGAGTGCGAAGCGCCTCGATGGCTACGTCATCGAACTTTGCTCTCCTGAAGACGGGCCGCAACTCCGTCGCCAGTATCAGGATCAGCCCAATAGCGAGGTCGTCTGGATGGCGATGGAACGCATTAGCGACTCCGACGGCGACCCGCTCGTGTTCAGCGTCGAGCGCAGCGATGACGGCCATCGTTGGCTCTGCGGCCGTTGGTCGTATCCCGGCCGTCGTTGGGTTCTCGGCATTCGGATCGTCTTCCGTCTTCGCAAGATCGCTAAACCCTAAGGACTTGTCCACTGTGGTCTCCTTAGACCCTTTGAACTTTGTCCTTCGGCGCAAAAAGTTAAGGCAAGATACACCTATCGCCCAGATTCATTTCTGACGAGAAAATCTTCCCCCCGACACGATCACGTGCTCGGGGCTTTTATTTTATGATATTATAAATTTCGGTAGTAGGTGAATATGCGGACGGCCAAGGTTTTCCGCTACCGAATCCAGTATCCATGCATCGAGAATATCCGCGACCAAGGTTTCGGCTAGAGTGGTGTATGTAGACACTTCAAAAAAATGAAGATACTTGGTGCGTGATTTTGAGTGATTATAGATCACAAATAAGATTCAACCCTGCGAGTATTCTAGGGGTGGTGTAATAGATGAAATCATGTACAAATCGACTCCGACGGCAACCCGAACGTGTTCAACGTCAAGCGCAACGATGACGGCAATCGTTGGCTCAACGGCAATTGGACGAATCCCGACAATCATTGGGATCTCGACAATCGGATCGTCTTCCGTCTTCGCAACTCTCTCATTTCTCTCCCGCCTTCATGGTAGGAGAGTTTTGTTTTAAAAGTCTCGATGATATCTGTCCATTCCAACCACCAAGCATTTTCCCAATTTCTTCCAGTTGAACCGACAATTCAATATATTTTTTACTGTCTAATGATTTTGTCTCCCAAAGCACCATAAGTAGGACTTTTGCAGTATCAATTTTTCGTATAGCCAATTTCACCCAAGGCAGTTTTTCTTTCCTTTGCAGGAAACTTGCCACACTGATCGCTTCCATGCTCTCAACAAATAAAGTATCAATTCTTAAGCCTAAGGAATGACGATGAGGCTTCGGAATTGTCTGTAAATAGCCGTACCATTGGATATACACAGTTTTTAGCTTTTGTAACACTGGCAGGATTCTCGGGGGGGGGGTAGACTTCATAGAATGGCTTTAATTACTTCTGATAGTAGTTACAACGATATCATTTCTCTAGAAAATTTGCTCGAAGCATGGGAGGAGTTTATAAACGGCAAAAAGGGCAGAAAAGATGTACAGGAATTTCAAAGAAATCTGATGAGTAATATCATTGCTCTTCACCTAGAATTAAAAGACAAAACTTACGTTCATCTTCCGTATGAAGCGTTCAATATATCCGATCCAAAGCCAAGAAATATTCATAAAGCCAGTGTTCGTGACAGACTATTGCACCACGCAATTTATCGTAAACTTCATTCTTTCTTTAACAGGACATTTATATCAGATTCGTATTCGTGTCGGTTTGGAAAGGGAACCCATAAAGCCGTGCAGCAGTTTAGGAAATACGGGTACAAGGCGAGCAAGAATAACAGGAAGACACTTTGGATACTCAAGTGCGATATCAGAAAATTTTTCGCATCTGTCGATCACGAGGTACTAATTGACATACTAGACATGTATCTGAAAGATAAGGACGTTTTATGGTTGCTAATCCAAATTATCGATAGCTTTCAGTCTATAGGAGAAGGTAAGGGGTTACCTCTCGGCAACCTAACTTCTCAGCTTCTTGTAAATATCTATATGAACGAATTTGATCAGTTCGTAAAACACGAACTAAAACAGAAACACTATATTCGCTACGCTGATGACTTTGTGATCATGCACCACGATAAAGACACATTGCTCAAAGTTCTTCCAAAAATTTCCCAATTTTTATACGAAAATCTGAAACTTTCGCTTCATCCGGATAAAATCTATCTCAAAACCTTTTCATCAGGCGTTGATTTTTTAGGATGGGTACATTTTCCCACTCATCGAGTTTTACGGACCACCACCAAGAAAAGGATGTTTAGGAATATCCACAAAGACACAAAAAAGGAGGTAATCCAATCTTATCTAGGGCTTTTAAGTCATGGAAACACAGGGAAGTTGCAGAAAAAGGTCGCTAACCATCAGTTTAAAGTCTCTTGAGGGAGACTTGCGAGCTCGACGGAGCGAGCACGAGGAAAATCCTAGCAAGGATTTATCCGTGCTCCCGAAAGAGACTTTAGACTGATAGTTTCATTCTCTTGCCCCTAAAAATTTGATACAATATATATGAAAATACTTTTTCACCCTATTTATGCACATCGAAGAAGAGCAATTAAAAAAATTTATCCTGGACTCGGGACTGGTCAGTCGAGCGGATATTGACGCGGCGGAAATCGAAGCCAAAAAACGAGGGCAGTCGATAGGGGATATTTTGGTGAGCGGGGGAAAAGTTTTGGAGGATGATTTCCGCCGCATGCAAGCGTATCTATTCGGCATTCCTTTTATTGACTTAGCGGATCAAAAATTGGACTTTGATGTCTTGTCTACTATTCCAGAACCGATTGCCCGCAATCACAACATCGTGGCCTTTAAAAAACACAAAGACACTCTCGAGGTGGCTATGCTAGACGCCGAGGATCTCAGTGCCATTGATTTTATTAAGAAAAAAACTGGTTTAAAAATTCTTCCTCGACTTACCAACAATGATTCAATCAAGGCAGCCTTACTTCAATACCAGAAAAGCCTTAAGGCGGATTTTGGAGATATCATCCAAAAGGAAGCGGCTGGACTTAAAAATGTAGGAAATTCTTCTGGAGATGATCAGACAAGCGCAGACGATTTAAAAAAATTGGCTGAGGATCTGCCAGTGGTGCGTATTGTGGACACGCTCCTCAAGCACGCCGCCATTCAAGGGGCTTCGGATATTCACATTGAGCAGATGGAAACAGAGGTGGTGGTCCGTTATCGGATTGATGGTATTTTGCACGATGCCATGATTTTGCCAAAAAGTGCCGGTTCGAGCATTACGGCGCGTTTGAAAGTGTTGGCCAATCTCAAACTCGACGAAAAACGCCTTCCTCAGGATGGCCGCTTTAAAATAGATCTAAACGGGGAAAAAATTTCTTTCCGTGTCTCTGTTCTGCCAACCTATTTTGGAGAAAAAACCGTCATGCGCTTGCTGCGAGAAAATGCTTCAGGTTTTTCTCTCGAGGGTCTGGGTTTTCATGGTGAAGGACTTGAACTTTTGCATGAATCGACCAAGCTCACCACCGGCATGATCCTCACTACCGGTCCCACCGGCTCCGGAAAAACCACCACTCTCTACACCATGCTGGACATTTTGAACACTCCAGATGTGAATATTTCGACCATCGAAGATCCTGTGGAATATCAAATGAAACGGGTCAACCAGACTCAGGTCAAACCCGAAATCGGTTTTACATTTTCTTCAGGTCTGCGCTCACTTGTTCGCCAGGATCCAGATATCATCATGGTGGGGGAAATCCGTGACAATGAGACGGCTTCACTCGCCATCAATGCAGCTTTGACTGGCCACCTCGTGCTTTCGACACTGCACACCAACTCTGCAGCCGGTGCCATTCCTCGTCTGATAGATATGAAATGTGAGCCCTTCTTGCTCGTGTCGACTCTCAATGTCATTGTGGCTCAGCGTTTGATTCGTAGATTGACTAACGCAAAAGACAAATATCTTTTATCAAAAGATGAGCTTGCTCAGGTTAGTAAGAAGATTGATATGGATAAAGTTCTCAAGGTTTTGAAAGAAGAAAACATTGTGGCTGCTAATGCAGAGTGGAAAGAGATTCCTTTTTACAAACCTCGTCCGAGCGCGGATTCGGAAGACGGCTATGGAGGCCGCGTAGGTATTCACGAAGTGTTGAAAGTGAGCTCAGCGATCAAGGAGTTGATCATTCGCGGGGCTAGCTCAGATGAGATTGAAAAACAGGCGCGGAGTGAAGGCATGCTTACTATGATAGAAGATGGTATCTATCAATGTGTCAAAGGAGTCACTACTATCGAAGAAGTTTTGCGGGTGATTTCGGAATAACAAAACCGACGGGTCATGTTTTAGTTAAAATTTTAATAAAATTTCAATGAAATTTAAATATACAGCGGTCACCAAAGAAGGTCAGACCTATACTGCCGTAAAGGAAGCGGCGGATCGCTCAGCCCTTTTTCGCGAGCTGAAAAAAAATGAGGAATCACTCGTGTCTGTCGAGGAAGTGAAGGCGGGGATTGCCCATTTGGAGCTTTCCTTTAATTTTTTTAAAGGCATCAAACAGCACGAAAAAATAATTTTTGCCCGCAATTTGGCTGGTATGCTTGAGGCCGGGCTAGCCTTGTCCCGCGCCCTTTCGGTCATGGAGAGACAGTCAAGCAATACAAAGTTGAAGAAAATTTTAGGAGAGCTTAATGCTTCAATCAGCTCAGGTAAGACTTTTAGCGGGGCCTTGGCAGCCTACCCCAATATCTTTAACACGCTTTTTGTCTCGATGGTCAAGGCTGGGGAGGAAGGGGGGAATGTGGTCGGAGCCCTTCGCGAAGTGGCCTCTCAAATGGAAAAAAACTATACCCTTCAGAAAAAAATAAAAGGGGCCATGATTTACCCTGCGGTGATTGTCTCAGTCATGGTTTTGATTGGTATTCTGATGCTCGTATATGTAGTGCCTAGTCTGACTGCTACTTTCAAGGACGTAGGGGCTGATTTACCTAGCTCGACAAAGTTCATCATCTTTTTGAGCGATTTTTTAAAAAATAATTATATTCTCGCCCTTATGCTTGTGTTAGGGGTTGCCGCTCTTTTTTATTTTGCCGGAAAAACCCCTCAGGGGCAGAGGGTTTTTGATTATATTTTTCTCCACACTCCTGTCATTGGTCCTTTGGTCAAGGAAACTAATGCTGCCCGCACCACGCGCACCCTCGCTTCACTTTTGACTTCAGGAGTGGATATGGTCTTGGCCGTCAAGATCACAGGAGACGTGCTTCAGAATTCATATTACAAAGAAATTCTCAGAGCGACCGAAAAAATTGTTGAAAAAGGCGACCCTATCTCGACAGTTTTTTCTGAAAAAACCAATCTGTACCCAATCTTTGTGTCAGAAATGATGAGTGTAGGAGAGGAGACAGGAAAACTAGCCTCAATGCTTGGAAATGTGGCTGTTTTTTACGAAAATGAGGTGGAGCAAAAAACAAAAGACATGTCCACTATCATTGAACCTTTTCTGATGGTGATTATTGGAGCGGTGGTTGGATTTTTTGCCGTTTCAATGATCACACCGATGTATACCGTGATGAATAATATTAAATAAATCTTTTAAAGATTTTTTTAAAATGAAAAAAAATACATTACACATAGCCTCTTTTCAAAAAGGTTTTACCCTCATCGAAAGCTTGGTGAGCATCTTTATTTTTGTACTCTTGGCTTTGGCTGTTTATCAGACCAGTGCGGCCGTCATTCGGGAAACAAGAACTTTTCGAGAGACTACTACTATTTCAGGGTTGGCGGATCAGTACATGGAGGTAGTCAGAAATATGCCCTATTCTCAAATAGGTACCATCAATGGAAATCCCCACGGCAATCTCTATGACCAGCCCAACGCTACCACCACGGTCGTAAATGGGACCGCCTACCAAATTTATTATGTAGTCAATTATATAGATGATCCTGCCGATGGGACTATTTTGGCGGGTACCGATCCTGCTCCAAATGATTATAAGCAGGTCAAACTGTACGTTAAAAATACTGTCACAGGGGTGACGACTAGTTTTTTTTCCAATTTTGTTCCAAAAGGCTTGGAAAATATAAATAATGCGGGAGCATTTTCAATCAAAGTCTTTGACGCGGTCGGGCAGCCAATTTCCGGCGCCAGTATTTCTATCCGCAACGCCACTATCACCCCGGCCATCAATCTTAGCCGTATCAGTGATGCCAGCGGAAACTGGATTGAGGTGGGTCTTCCAGACGCAGCCAATAGCTATCACGTCGTGGTGACCAAAAATGGTTATTCGACAGATCAGACCTATCCTGTCAGCGGCAGCAATCCCAATCCGATCAAAGCTGATTCGACCATCGCCAATGGTCAAGTCACCCAGGTCAGTTTTTCGATAGACCAATTGAGCAATCTTGTCATTAATACTGTCGATCAAACTTGCAGCGCCCTTTCGGGGGTGGGTCTAAGAGTCCAAGGTTCAAAATTAATCGGGACGCCAAATGTTCTAAAATTTGACAAGACCTATACCTCGGATGGAAATGGGCAAGTTTCGCTTTCAAACCTAGAGTGGGACAATTATACTCCAAGCCTGATTAGCACGAGCACTTATATGGTTTACGGCTCATCACCCATCCAACAAATTAACATTTTGCCAAATACAAATCAGACTTTTGCTTTACTTCTTGGTCCAGAAACTGCCAATAGCCTTTTGGTGATTGTCAAAGATGCATCAACCGGGAATGCTATTGAGGGGGCCAATGTTGATTTGCAAACTCTCAGCCCTCAAACTGACACAAATAAATTGACAGGAGGGAGCAATTGGAGTCAGCAGTCGTGGACAGGAGGGTCAGGTCAAGAGAATTTTGTTGACCCAACGATGTATTCTCAAGATGATGGCAATATTAGTACCAATGATATTCCCACCGGCATGCGCTTGATCAGTAACAATGGTCAAGCGGTTGTTAATTCTGGTTCGCTGATCTCTTCATCTTTTGATACAGGAGCTACTACTACGACTTACACCAATCTAAACTGGCAGCCAACTTCTCAAGATCCCGCTGCCACTGTCAAATTCCAAATTGCCACAAACAACGACAACGCTACTTGGAACTTTGTTGGTCCTGATGGCACGGCCAGCACATATTATACGGTGCCAGGCACAAGTATTAGCCCTTCAAGCAACAACAATCGGTATATTCGATACAAAGCCTTCCTTTCGACCACGGATCTAGCCAAAAATCCTGTAGTCACCAGTGTAGGAATTAATTATGTCGCAGGTTGCTTTACGCCAGGGCAGGTTTTCTTTCCAGGTTTGACTGCTGGCTCCAATTATCAGCTGGTGGTCAGTATGCCAGGGTATCAGACCAAGACTATCAGCGACTTAAATATTAGCGGTTATAATATTTTACAGGTATCCTTAAGCCAGTAATTCGCTATATGCATAAGAAACATCAAAACTATGGATTTACTCTGGTAGAAACCCTCGTTACTATTTTTGTTTTTCTTATTCTCATGTCAGGAGCCTCGCTTCTGTTTAAAGAAATATACAGCGGCTCTAGTCAAAAAAATCTAGCTCTAAATAATATCGACCAAGCTCGATTGGCGGAATTTAATTTCATTAACGAAGTCAGAGATGCTACTCCCGGAAACGATGGCTCTTACCCAGTCAACCAGGCGGACAATTCAACCTTGGTTTTATATACTAGCTATGGAGCCAGCGGAAATGCGGTCAACCGAGTGCGTTATTATGTGTCTGGAGCGACTCTTTATAAAGGAGTCATCATACCCTCTGGCAATCCTTTGACTTACAATTCCGCTTCAGAAAAAATTACGGCGGTTCAGTCTGCTCTCGCCAATGGCAACGTGCCGGTCTTTTATTATTATGATTCAAACTATGCTGGCACGAGCTCTCCGCTTGTCCCTCCGATAAATTTAAATCAAGTTAAATATGTCCAAATCAACTTGGTCATTTCCAGCCAAGATCAAAGAAACGGCACCACTACTTTTTCAGTCCAGGCCGGCTCAACCATTAGGAGCCTTAAGACTAATTTAGGAAATTAAGTATGATTAAAAAAATAACATCCAAAAGCGGAGGACAAGGAGGAGATGTGTTGGTCTATCTTTTGGTTATTATTTTTCTTTTTTCAATCATGATGCTGCCTGTGGTGGACGCGGTGGTGTTAAAAATGAAAGTAGCTTCTACGACTATAAACAAAGAAGAAGCTTTGCAAATTGCCGAAGCCGGCATTGATTATTACCAGTGGCATCTTGCTCATTATCCGAGCGACTACACGGACGGGACAAATGCTGCCGGTCCGTATATTCATAGTTACTCTGATTTTGACACTCAGAAAGTGGTAGGCCAATACAGCTTGACGATCACTCCTCCGGCTGTCGGTTCAACTGTAGTCACCATCCAATCAACAGGTTCTACCATCGATAATCCCGCGATTACCAGGACCGTGACAGCCAAGTACGGAATTCCTTCACTGGCCCAGTATTCTTTTTTGAGCAATGACATTATTTGGATTGGCAGCAACGAAACAGTCGGAGGGCAATTGATGTCAAACAGCGGTATTCGTTTTGACGGGGTAGGCAATTCTCCTATTGGTTCGGCCAAGGCTACCTATACTTGCCCTTCTTCTCAAGGCAGCCCTTGTCCCGCAACTGAGAATGGGGTGTGGGGCAGTGCCGATCAAGCTACTAAAAATTTCTGGCAATTTCCTGTGCCCGCAGTGGATTTTTCGACTTTGACTTCCAACTTGGCCAGCCTAAAGAGTAGTGCTCAAAATGGGGGCATCTATTTACCTCCTTCTAATAGCCAAGGCTACTCGCTGGTGTTTAATAATAATGGCACTGTAAGCGTGTATAAAGTGACTAGTCTCGTTTCTGAACCAACAGGCTGGGATGTCTACGGGAACGCTCATAATGAAAATTTTGATTATAAAAATAGAACGTTGCAGTACACAAAAAGTATCCCTAGCAACGGCATTATTTATATAGAAGATAAAATATGGGTCGAAGGCACAGTCAACGGTCGGGTGATGGTGGCGGCTGCTTTGCTACCGTACAATTCTTCGACGGCTCCGACTATTTATATTCCAAACAATATTCTTTATTCAGCTAAAGACGGCAGTAGTGTGCTGGGGCTTCTTTCCCAAGGCAGTATCGTAGTGACTTACGGCGCCCCGAACAATTTAGAGATTGACGCGGCTCTGATCGCCCAAAACGGGAGCGCTCAATTTTATTATTATAAAAACAATGTGGTCAAAAATAGCATTACGGTTTTTGGTTCTATAATGACTTTTGGTCAGTGGACATGGTCTTGGGTGGACTCATTTAATAACGTGGTCTCTGGGTACGCAAACACTACAGATACCTACGATAGCAACCTCCTCTTTTACCCTCCGCCTAGTTTTCCAACTTCGTCTTCAGGATATCAGCAAATAAGCTGGACAAGTAATTAAAATAAATTCGAAAAATATATGAAAAATACACTTCAACCCCCTCCTCAATATATCCACGCCAACATTTCTGGCAATATTCAGGGTAATCTCAATCCAGCAGAAAATGCAACGGCTAGCACTACTGATTTAGCTACCCAAAACGGGCAACCTCTTGTCAAAAACGCCGGAAGCTATTTTCCTATGGTGTTTTTGACTCTTTTGGCGGTATTGGTGTTGGTGGCGGCTGCCCTTTGGATGATTAGAAGGGCAAAATAGAAGTTTTGATTGTGATATAATGCCTGTAACCTATGAAAAAGCGCTCTAAAAAAGTCTTGAAGAAAAAAATAAAGCCGAGGAGCAAAAAATCGGTAAACAAAATAGCAACAAAACCTAAAAAAATCATCATTGCCAATTGGAAGGAAAATCCAGGGTCACTGATGGAAGCCAAAAGTCTTGCGGTAGGGGTTCGTTCGTTTGCCCGTGAGCTCAAGAAAACGGTTCTTGTCATTTGCCCACCCCATCCGTTTTTGACAAGTGTAGCCGCTTATTTTTCGAGGACAAAAGATAGTAAACATATTTTTGTTGGAGCCCAAGACTTGTCTGCCAAAAAGGGTGGCTCATTTACTGGGGAAGTGGCCGCTTCCATGCTAAAAAGCCTCGGGGCAGGGTATGTGATTGTCGGACATTCAGAGCGCCGTGCCATGGGCGAGACGGATGCTATAGTCAATCAAAAAGTTTTGATTGCACTGGAAAACGGTTTGAAACCGGTGGTCTGTGTGGGAGAGTCAGCGCGGGATGATCAGGGGGATTATCTTTCTCATATAAAAAATCAAATCAAAGCAGCCTTGCAAAACGTCATCGGCAAAGACATAGCCAATATTGTGATTGCCTACGAGCCGCTCTGGGCTATCGGCAATCAGGCTTTTCAAGTTGTTACTCCTCATGATATGCACCAGATGAGTATTTTTATCAAAAAATATTTAATGGAGTTGGTGGGCGGCGCTCCAGCTTCAATGGTAGCCGTCATATACGGAGGCTCGGTCACAGCTGAAAACGTCAGCAGCATAATCAACGAAGGCCAGGCTGACGGAGTGTTGGTGGGCCGTGAAAGTTTGTCAGTCGAAAATTTTCGTCATCTTTTAAAAAATAGTGATTAGTTTATAAGAAATTATTAGGAATTTTATTTACTGTATGCTCATCCCAAAATCCATCACCACCTTGGAATCCCTTGCCGGTAAAAAAGTACTTGTGCGGGTAGATTTTAATGTCCCCATCGAAAACGGTAAAATCACTGGAGACACCCGAATCAAAAAAAGCCTTGCGACTATTGAGTTTTTACGCAATCAAAAGGCAAAGATTATCCTCATTAGTCACATTGAAGGCAAGGGCGGAGATTCCCTGCGGCCTATCTATGATTATTTAATGAAGATTTTTCCTTTAACTTTTGTTGAAGATATTTTTAGCAAAGAAAGTTTAGCCGAAATGTCTTCTATGGCGGACGGAGATATCATTCTCGTCGAAAATATCCGCCAATACCCAGAAGAAAAAAAGAATGATCGAGAATTTTCTAAAAAACTAGCTGGTTTTGCAGACATCTACGTGAATGATGCTTTTTCTGTCTCACACCGATCACATGCTTCGATAGTGGGGGTACCCGAATTTTTACCTCACTATGCTGGGCTGCTTTTGTCTGACGAGATCAACCATCTCAAAAAAATATTTCACCCCCCTCATCCTTTTTTGTTTATTTTAGGCGGCGCTAAGTTTGACACCAAACTCCCTTTGATTCAAAAGTTTTTAACGTTGGCTGACCATGTTTTTGTGGGAGGAGCTTTGGCCAACAATCTTTTTAAGGCGCGCAGATGGAATGTCGGAGCATCGCTTGTCTCAGGTGGAGATTTTTCGGTCACAGATATAGTAGCGGACACCAGGCTTTTGGTCCCGACAGATGTCATCGTGCAGGATAAAAATACTCAGGCTGTTTCAGCCAAGAAATCAGACCAAGTGGGTGACGCAGACGTCATTATGGATGCAGGTCCCGAAACCATGTCTATGCTGCAGACCATGATTGGTGAATCAAAATGTGTTTTGTGGAATGGTCCACTCGGAAATTATGAGCTTGGTTTTACGGAGCCGACTATTGAGCTGGCTAAAATTATTTCAGATGCGGACGGCTCTTTAGAAGCGGTGGTGGGCGGGGGAGATACTCTGGCCGCTATTAGCTCTCTCGGGGAAAAAGCTGAGTCAAAAATTAGTTTTATTTCTACTGGCGGCGGTGCGATGTTGCAATATCTTTTGGATGAGACGTTAGTCGGAATTGAAGCGCTAAAATAAAAGAAAAACTTAAATAAAATTAAGAACCCTTGAGGGAGACTTGCGAGGCTCGACGGAGCGAGCACGAGGAAAATCCTAGCAAGGATTTATCCGTGCTCCCGAAAGGGCTCTTAATTTTATTTAAGTTTTTCTTTTATCTTTTCTAAGACGCTTTCGGCTTCGCCAGGGAGGTAGCTTTTTTGGGCCCAGTGTTTGAAACCGTCATTATTGAAACGAGGAATAATATGAATGTGAGTATGAAAAATTATTTGGCCAGCCGCCGTTTCGTTGTTGATGTTAATGTTTACCCCGTCTGCATTTAGGGCGTTTTTGACTGCGATGGCGACTTTCCGGGCTGTGATCATGGTACGACAGAGAGTTTCATCTGGGGTGCCATAAATATTTTCAAAATGATCTTTTGGCACTACTAGGGTGTGGCCGTGATTGTTTGGATTGATATCCAGAAAAGCATAAGTGTCAGCATCTTCGTAGACTTTATATGATGAAATTGAGCCCTCAATGATTTTACAAAAAAGGCAATCTGGGTCGGTAATATAAGGGATATTTTTTAGCATGGGTTTATTATACCTAAAAAATAAACTTTTGCTGATTGTGCTAAAATACCCAAATGTTCGAATCCCAATCTCAGTTGTCTGAATACCCAGAGCTTTTGAGGCAGTTGCTTTCTAGGAGGGGTATCAAAACCACGCAAGCCGCTCAAGATTTTTTTTCCATAGACTATGCCAAGGGGCATGATCCCTACTTGCTGAAAGATATGCGAAAAGGGGTAGAGAGGATCACTCAAGCCATCCGCCAATGCTTTGAGGGCGTTCTTCGCCCAGAACAGATTTTAATTTTTAGTGATTATGACCACGACGGAGTGCCGGGCGCAGTGGTGCTTTATGATTTTTTTAAAAAAATTGGGCTGGGAGGAAAATCCGAAAATGGGAAAAATGATATTGGTGGTGTCCGCGTCTATATTCCTCAGCGCCACGACGAAGGTTTTGGTCTCAATCGGGAAGCTGTCGAAGGTTTTGCGCGAGATGGGGTGAAACTAATGATTACGATTGATTGTGGAATCACCGATGTGGAGGAAGTTGCTCTCGCCCAGAAGCTCGGCATGGATGTGATTATTACGGATCACCATATTGCTCCAGATGTTTTGCCTCCCGCCTATGCCATCATCAATCCAAAACAATCAGACTGTGAGTATCCTGAAAAAATGCTTTGCGGATCCGGAGTGATTTTTAAAGTAGTGCAAGCTCTTGTTACGCATAAGCCATTGCGAAATCTGCTTGCCGCTCGGGATATAGAGATTGTTGATGGCTGGGAAAAATGGTTGCTCGACATGGTAGGCATTGCCACCTTTTCGGACATGGTGCCTTTGCTTGGGGAAAATCGCATTTTTGCCCATTATGGCTTGAAAGTTTTACGCAAATCTCCCAGAGCCGGACTCGCCGCTCTTTTGAGAAAATTGAAAATAGATCAGAGATACCTTTCGGAAGATGACATTGGTTTTATGATTTCTCCCAGGATCAACGCGGCCTCGCGTATGGGTGTGCCGATGGATGCCTTTAAGCTGCTTTCAACCGAAGACGTCAGTCAGGCTGGAGCCTTGGCGGAGCATTTAGATCATATAAATAATGAACGAAAAGGAAAAGTGGCTTCGTTGGTTAAAGAAATTCGCAAGATTTTGGCAGAAAGATTCGAAAAGCTTTCAGCGGAGGTTTCAGTCATTGTGGCTGGCAATCCCAATTGGAGTCCGGCCCTGCTTGGTCTGGTGGCAGGCAAGCTCGTCGAAGAATATGATCGTCCGGTTTTTTTGTGGGGCAGAGATGGAGACGAGATGACAGGTACTATCAAAGGGTCATGTCGATCCAATGGTAAAATCAGTCTAGTGGATGTCATGAACGCTACGGATAAAAAAGTTTTCAAGGATTTTGGCGGACATGCTGGGGCTGGGGGATTCAGTGTGGAACCTGAGCAGATTCATTATTTTCAGACCGAGCTGGAAAAGGCGCTGGCCAGTCTTTCTACCAAAAATGACTTGAAAAATCTTGTAGAGGGGCAAACAGATCAAGGACAGGCAGAGGATACGCCACAAGAGGACGCCGAAATTTCTCTCGAGGATGTTACTTGGCAGACGTATACGTTGGTTGAAAAAATGGCGCCTTTTGGCATGGCCAATCCCAAACCTATTTTCCGCATTCGGGATGTGATCCTCGATGCAGTAAAACTTTTTGGCAAGGAAAAAAATCATCTTGAGTTGATAACCAAAAATATCGCGGGTAAAAAACTTTCAGCCATTGGTTTTTTTATGACCGAAGATAATTTTGAAAACAAAGCTCTGCGCGCTGGGGCCAAAGTGGACCTTTTTGTGACCATGGAGAAGTCTATGTTTCGAGGTTTTCCTGAGCTGAGGCTGCGGATCGTTGACGTAAAGTCAGTATAATCCGTTGGCCAGTCTGGTATAATAGCCTAAAGAATTTTAATAAAATGACTAAAAATAATGTGATGATTTTTACGGACGGTTCATCCCGTGGCAATCCAGGGCCAGGGGGTTTTGGAGCAGTGGTGGTCTATGCGGATTCGGCAGGACGAATACAGGTAGACGAGCTTGGTGGATCTGAGGCCATGGCCACCAATAATAGAATGGAAATGAACGCCGCCCTGGCAGCTTTAAAACATTTTGAAGATTATTTTGATAAAACCTCAGCTAAAGAGAGCCTTTATACTATATATACAGACTCCTCATATCTGATCAACGGCATCACGCGCTGGGTCTCAGGGTGGCAGAGAAATAATTGGCAAACCAAGGAAAAAAAAGAAGTTTTAAACAAGGATTTGTGGCAAAAGTTGGCGGATATCAGCTTGGGTAAAAAAATAAAATGGGAATACATTGGAGGTCACCGAGGAATCGCGGGCAACGAGCGCTGCGATGTCATAGCCACTGCCTTTGCCGATAATGCACCAGAATCTTTGTACAAAGGTTCACTCGAAGGGTATAAAGCTTTACATCACATAGATATTTTAAATATTAAAGTCGACCCAGTGCTCGATGGCGCCCGAAGTGCTTCCAAAAATAGAAGCAGCGCCAAAGCCTATTCGTATCTTTCCTTGGTTGAGGGTGTTTTACAAAAACATAAAACCTGGGCCGAATGTGAAAAAAGGGTCAAGGGGGCTAAGGGTGCCAAATATAAAAAGGCTTTGGACGCCAGAGAGGAGAAAAATATTATTGAAGGGTGGCAAAGATAGTTTGAGCAAATTTAGCATCTCTTCATCAAAATTTTAAGCGGGGTAGGTAAAATGATGGGCATGTATTACTACATGCCCATCGTTAGTTTTTGTGGAGCGATCGTATGGGCGGACACCCATCGATTTTTACTAAATAAAAAATTCAGCCTGGTTTTGATTTTATTGATAGGCGGAATCGCGACTTTTCTTCTTTCATTTTTCTTTTTACCTCAAGCCCATTTTCGTTTCAAAAAGTTTTTATTATTCCTTTTGATTATTTTTATCTTCGTAATGCTAGGAATATTTTTGACTTGGCACGCCCTTGAGAGCCATGTGAAAAATGGAGAAGCCTTTTTGGCTCAGCCTATCACTCTTGAGGGCATAGTGGTGGATGATCCAGAGCTCCGAGCCCACAATCGCAGAGTGACTTTTTCTGTCGAGACTCCCTTTAAAGCCACAATTCTTGTCTCCACTCCCATTTTCTCTCGCAACCTTTCCGATTTGCGTTACGGAGATCGTTTGCAGTTGTGGGGGCAGCTTAGAAATCCGGTGTCTTTTCAGTCGGGTGATGGCAGATGGTTTGATTACGAGGAATATTTGGCTAGTCAGGATGTTGATTATCTTTTTACAGCGCGAGACGGGGCAATCATTTCAAGAGATAACGGCAATATTCTTAAGGGTCAGCTTTTAAAATTCAAAAAACTTTTTCTGGGGAGATTGGATGAACTTTTGCCGGAGCCGTATAGCTCGCTGGCCGGCGGCTTGGTCATTGCTGGCAAGCGCAGCCTATCTGCTGATTTGCAAGAAAAATTTAAAAGGGTTGGCATTATTCATATTGTCGTTTTGTCAGGTCAAAATGTCACCATCGTGGCTGAAGCCATGATGCAGGTCTTTGCTTTGCTCCCGACTTTTATTCCGAAAATTTTTGGATCCATTGCCGGGGCTTTAGGGATTGTTTTGTTTTCCTTGATGGCTGGGGGCAGCGCCACAGTCATTCGCGCAGTGATCATGGCTTTGATCGCTGTGTTCGCGCGTGAAACTTCCAGATCCTACAATGCCTCGCGAGCCCTGTGGGCAGCCTGTTTCATAATGTTGTGTGTTACACCTTCGCTTCTTCTTCACAACCCTTCCTTTCAGCTGAGCTTTTTAGCTACTCTTGGTCTCATTATTTTTTCACCTCCCTTTGAACATCTCTTTAGATTTTTACCCGAAAAATATGGAATCCGGCCTTTGGTCGTAGCTACTTTTTCTACTCAATTTGCGACTTTGCCCCTGCTGCTCTACACCACTGGCGGAGTGTCTCTTGTCGCCCTGCCAGTCAATCTCCTAGTGGTGCCGCTCGTACCTCTGACCATGTTCTTTAGTTTTGTGATGGGGATTTCAGCTTTTGTTTCGGTTGTTCTGGCCTTGCCGTCAGTTTTTGCGGCCTATATTTTACTCGCTTTTGAGCTCGGGGTAGTCGACGTTGGTTCAAATCTTCCGTACGCCTACACAATACTCCACCCGTTTAGTTTTGGGTGGAGTATTGGGGCCTATATTTTTTTATTAGGTGCGGCGAGTGGCTATCACGCTTTTTACTTACCGACCGCCTCTGCAAAACGTTCTTCTACCACCTCGCCGTTGAGGTTGGTAAAAAAAGCTTCAACATATTTTTTCTTTTCTGAAGGCGGATAGTCCAGCATAAATGAGTGCTCCCACATATCGAGCATCAGGATTGGCTTGAGACCGGTGAGGTGTCCGAGATGCTGTTCATCAGCCCAAACATTGAGGAGAGTATCAGCGGTTGGATCGTAATAAAGAATAGCCCAGCCAATCCCGCGAGTCATGGCGAGGGTATTAAATTCCTTAAACCATGCATCAAAGTTTCCCCAGACACTGGCAATTTTTTTAGAGAGAGGACTTTTCTGATCAGCTTGCTTGGGCGCCCCTTCAAACTGCGCAAAATAATATTCGTGATTGCGCATACCGTCAAATTCGAAGCCAAAGCGTCGACGGAGCTCACCAATAGCGTAGACATTTTTTTCCGCTGCTTCTGGCGTAGCCGATAGCTCGGAAATCTTTTGCAGAATCAGATTGCTATGCTTGACGTATCCAGCATAGAGCTTGAGATGCTCAGTGATGGTGTTTGAAGAAATACCCGCAAGAGCAGGAATTTTAAATTTTTTTTCAAGATAGGTGTGCATATATTTTAAATTAAATTATGGCTAACAAAGACACTAGCAGTATATCACCGCGCTTTTGGCTTGTCTTTCTGGTGGCTTTTTTACCCATTATTTTCGGGGGTTATTTGGTGTGGATGGAGTGGCCGCAAGCCCATCTGCGGGTTTCGTTTTTTAATCTCGGCACGGCTAAAAATAAAAATATGTTGGTGCTGATAGAAGCTCCAAATGGGGTGAGGGTTTTGATCAATGCGGGCGACGAGGATCGAGCAGCCTTGTCTATCCTCGGCCGGAGTTTGCCAATCTATCAGTACAAGATTGACGCAGTCATTCTGACCGAAATGAAAAGAAAATATATTGGCGGTTTTCCTTCTGTGGCGGAGCGGTACGATGTGGGTAAAGTGCTCGCGCCTTTTTTAAATGTAAATACAGCATCGGTTTCGGAGGCGAGCTCGACATCGGATCAGCGAGCGATCGAGGCTGTGATGAGCAGTCTCTCAGAAAAAAAGCTTGAAGCAAAAATCGCCCTTCAAGGCATGAAGATTGTTTTAGATCAAAAACGTGACATCTATCTCGAAATTCTTTTTCCAGATCGGATTTTTTCCAGCGCTCGGCGAGAAATGCGTGAAGGAATCATTGTCAGTCGTTTGGTATATGGAAAAACCGTTTTTACTTTTTCGGATGGGGTGAGCCAGTCAATACGGGATTATTTAAAACTGCCTGCGGATGAATGGAGGGCATCTTCGTCTAGCGTAGAGAGATTTGAGTCGGATGGAGAAAAAATGTGGAGAATAAATTAGATTTTATCAGCTTTATTCCAGGTAAAATTAAATAAAGTTTTATGCATTTCATATATAGCTTGATCTTCGATGATCTCATTAGGGACTGGCTGTTGATCTGTTTCCTTGTCACAATCTCTAGCCCCTCAGTCGCTGGTAAATTTCTTATGTCCCGGATTTGAATGCCTATGGGAGGGGTACAGTCTTATTGGTACTAGGTACTATTTTTGTAAAAAACAGATAACAGTAATATCCAGTTTTTATAAAGAATATTTCTCTATTGTTCTCAATTTGAAACAAGAAAACTGGATGTGAATTAGATTAGATTTTGGTATAATCCTTTTATAAGTATTAGATTAAAAATTTATGTATGTACCTTCGTCTGATCAAGTGATTGAAATTGTAGAAAGGCATACCAAAAAATAATTTTATGAAAGAATCTGTTCAGGAACAAAATCTACCAAGAGTAGAGAGTAACTCTCAAAGCAGTCCTGAGTTGATAAAGAAAATATCGAGATCTCTGACGGAAAGACGTTTTCCTCTTAGTCAAAGAGGGGTCGAGGTAAAAAACAGTCTTAGTAATCAAGAAGTAACTGACATTTTACCCGAGAATCTTCCTACGGTAGAAAACCCGCATCTAGAATATTTTGAAGATCTAGATATACCAGATAGACGTGAATTGTTGGGAATGAAGTTAGCTAATGTACAAATAACAAAAGGCTGTCGACATGCTTGTACTTTCTGTGCGGCAGGGGCTTCTAGAACGGTAGAAACGATGCCGTACCAGGCGATTTTAAAGATTGGAGAACAGATGAAAGAAGTTGAAAATCAAGTAGTGCAAGAATGGGTTGCTTTTTGCAAGGAACTTGGGTGCCGACTAAATTTCGATAGCTCGTTTATGTATGATGATAAGTTTGGAGATGATTGGGATCTACAGAGGAAGAAACTCCAATCGGATTTTAGGCCATTAGCGAGGAAGGCTTTATCAGACTTTTTTGATAATGATGTAGACAAAGCCAATGAATATCTTATAAGTTTAATAAGAGAATTTCCACTTATTGAAGAATATTTTGAAAATCAGATGCGACAAACCCCTGAGCTCGTGTCTACAACAATAAAGGCTGTGAACAAGTCAGGATTAAGATACGATAGGAAATATTTTCTATCAGATCTTACAAGAGGTAGTGGTTTTCCTTTTCATGTCAGTCAACTTTTCTGGTCTATTGCGAATTACTATGACAGTGATCCATTTGATTATAAAGACAACAACTTCTCACATGTAGATGGGTCGCCTGCGGATTTTGGGGATGTCGCTTTAGCTTTAGCCACAAAAAAAAGACCTCTTCACATAACTACTGCTGGATGGTCAAAAACGGACCATGTTGCGCAAAATGCAGCTCAAAAAATAGTAAATCTTGGAACAGAATATTTTTTTAATACAAGGATTTCAGTAAATCAATTTGAAATAAGGGCTAGAAATAGAATGGATACATATATAGTCGATACAATTAACACGATCAAGACTTTATTACCCTTAGGCCCGCAAGTTATACTTTTTGGTGATAAAGATTTTGTATCCACTATGAGGGAAGAGCTTGAAAAGCATCTTAATAGTGATGATTTAAAAAAGATCCGTATAAACACGGGAAAAGTCTCAAATTATTCAGGACATGTAAAGTCAGAGCATGGAGAAAAAGATCATGATGTGATGGCATGTATGCCCGGTTACCATATTTGGCCAGATGGTACAGTGGCTGTTCAGAAAAAAATCGTTGAGGATGGTATCTTGAAGAAAGATGATCCGCTCGGTCTAGGAGTAGAAAGAGGGACCCGACCTATGCCAGTTGGAGAAAAAATATGGTAATACTTTAGATATAAAAAATTAACCCATCTTTTTAAATTCTCGGATAAGATTTTGTAAATTGTTAGCCAGCGGACCGTGAAAGGATCAGGATAACTTTTTGTAAAAATTCAAAAACAGTATTGGCCTATTTCTGAAAGAGTTTGTCTTGCTTGTTTTGAATTTGAAACACTAAAAAAGTTATGGTTATAGTCTGAATTTTGTTACAATTTCAACATACGATTTTAATATTTATCCTTAAATTTATAAATTAATTTATCCCATATGAACGAATCACCCACACAAGGTTTTGAATCACGAGAGCAATTTAAAGATTATCAGTACGGACTGATCGACCCTAGGCCCATCCCTGACGCGAAGGCAGCAAATGAAAAGCTCTTTGAAAATCCTCACGGAGTCCTCGGCATCGAAGTCACTATTCCTGCCTATGCTGAAAAATGTACGCTCGGAAATATCGACCCTCAACACTCGGATGGAAATGTAGATCTTGCAGCTATTGAAGTCGCTCAAACATTAGACCTTCCCGCGAGCGAAGCATCCATGGTTACAGTAAGAGCAGATCTCGACGCTCTTGGAGCAATGGCTCTTATAAAATATCGTGCAAGCGGAGGCCAAGTCACGCCAGAGATGGCTGCTCGTATTCAGGAAATTGCAACGACTGATAAATTTGCTCGAGGTGGATGGCCGGGTAAAACTGATTTACCAAGCAAGGAAAATCCTTGGCCTGCATCAGGGAGTGCTTCTGAAACTGAGTCGCTTGCCGGTATTGCCGCTCGAGTAATGGATTTCAAAGCACCTCTAGCTGACAGAGTAAAATCAATGGAAGAATATCTCACTGTCGGAACTGAGCCAGCTGGTTATCGAGAAAAAGTGGAGGCTGAGCGAGCTGACATGGTAGCTGCACTTGAAAAAGGAGCTATAAAAATAGAAGTGGTTGCCGATGGAAACATTGCATATGTAGAAAGCTCACATCGCGCAGGAACATCTCTCGGATATTCTCAAGCTCCAGTCGTCGTTGCCTTTAATCCTACGTTCAAGCAAGGACCTGGCGACGCATACAAGAAATATACCGTCTGTCAGTATGAGGGAACATGGGCCGATCTTGTCGCTGCAAAAAATGAACTGGCGCAACTCGAAGAAGGATGGGGCGGATCACCTACCATCATCGGAAGTCCACAAGGAAAGAGCTCAGAACTTTCTCCAGAGCAGGTAATAGGAATCGTGGAAAAGCATCTTAAGCCTCGCGAATAGCGTATTGTTCATGTTATTATTAAGTCATGAAATCTCAAGAGCAACCTCAACTACAAAATTTACAGGAACAACAGCAAGAGGGTGCTGTCGAGAGAATCCTTACAGGAAGAGAAGGACTTGATTTGCTTAAAGAATCAACATCAAAAGTTGAAGGTATTCGCTTGGTCGATTTTTTGCAAACACCAGATGGAAAAGAGATGTTGAAAGCAAAAAAGATAGTACTGGCAGGACCACAGCGTTCAGGAAAATCATGCTTTCGTCAGGGTGTTAAGAGCTCAATCGCAAGTACCCCAGGTGCTCCTTACCCATACATATTAACAGCTTGTCCAGACGGAGAAGGTTCTTGGTTTCAAGAAGCTATGAATGCTGATCCTGAAATGGCTGCAAAACTCAAGGCGGAATATAAGTCAAAATTTACTCCAGAGTTTGCAAAAAGAATTGAGGATTCGGTTAAAAAAATCAATTTACCTCTTAATTTTATTGATATCGGAGGAGTTATCTCTCCAGAGAATGAAAAGATATGCTCGGGGGCAAACGCTGCCGTCATTCTTTCTGGTCAAACATCTGTTGAAAACGGTTTGCCGGGGCAATGGAAAGAATTTTTTACCACACTGGGTATACCTGTAATTGCAGAGGTATATTCTGATTACAAAGGAACAGAAGATCTTGTTGAGGGTGTCGGAGAAGACGGTGTGTTTCGTGGCTCAGTCCATCATCTTGAAAGAGGCGAGTCTCTTGGAACCCGTGAGACAATTCAAGCATTCTCACGTTTTGTGATTAACTTAGGAAAAGAGTCTTCAGGTGAGCCTTCTCCTACTGAATAACCTTCTCTAGTTCAGTAACAATAGTAGCAAATTTTTGTGCGATCTCGTTACTTAGTCTTCCTGTGATTATTTTGTTAAATTCTTTATAAAACCAAATCTGCTTTTCTTTTGGTGCGTTAAATCTTTCCCATATCATTGATCCCGATTTTTTATAATCAACCAGTGTGTTTTCTATATTATGCAATTTGTCCGCTGAAGAAACCATAAGTGCTTCCGGAGATGACGTCTTTAAATGCTCAAGGTAGGCAATCTTTCTTTCCTCCCAATTACTTTTTGCGTCTGATTCTTCGAGGTCCCCGTCTTTTTCCTCAGATACTTCTTTGATGATAGAAACTATTTTTTCTCCAAAATCTTTAGTTAGTGCAGCCTCAGAATATTCGGAAGGGTCAGCATCCTCAAGTATATCGTGGAGCAGACCTGCAATGAGCACGTTTTCATTGGTGGTATATTCTGAAAGAATAACAAAGACAGAGAATGGGTGGCTGATATAAGGAAGGTCTGGATTGCCTTTACGGTATTGTTTTCTGTGAGCATGAGCAGAGGTCTGTATAGCTTTTTCTATAAGAGGAGTATATTTCATAATTTATATTTTATTATATTCGTACTTGGCCCACAATGCTTCAAAGAGCATCGAGCAGGTATCAGCAATGCCTTTATCTTCTATGATGGTTGTAATCATGCAATCGCTAAAAGACGTGAAGGCGACTTTGTTCGCATAGACGATGACCTGCGCAGAGTTCAGGAGTTCTTCTCGTGGAACGCGCCGACGCTCGATCAGATTATTTTTATCCCATTCCTGCGATATAGAAGAAGGGGTATTTTTTATAGGAACGATCAATCTGGTCTTTATTCCTGCTTGCGCCCGTTCCTCAAGAAGCTTCTTCGCCTTAGCATCGAGCTCCTCCGTATTGTTGTCGAATGGTGAGCGTATCAATTTGATATCCGATTTACTATGGATAATGTCCTTGTTCAAGATTCTTATTCCATCGAGTCCTTCATAGAATCGTACCGATGGTTTCCCACACGTAAGATTGAACTGAGCGCCGAGGCTGCTCACCGCTTCGTGGAGTGCCTGGTCAGCAATTTTGAGATCATCTTCTTTTCTTTTGACGATAATGTGGAGCTTGGAAGGATGGAGTGCGGTAAAGGTACTGACAGAGCCGGGGGAAGCATTCTCTATAACCAAGCCAAATTCAATAAGCTGCTTCAATATCTTGTATACAAGGCTACGATTTACCCTGCTTTCAGAGGCAATTTTTCTCGCCTGTAGCGTTCCTGAAGAGACAAGGCAAGAGTATACCCGTGCCTGCTCTCCTGTTAAACCAATTTGTTCCAATAATTTGGTGCTCATAAAGTGTTTTATATGTATAACAATAATAGCCTTATATTATAGGCTTTACTGGATATTGTCAATATCGTGGTGAAAATAGGCTTATATATAAGGGTTTAGTATTGCATTGTGCTTGACAAATAAACTGGATATGCTATACTTATATCAGATAAAGAGTTCATTGATTAAAACAGATGCAGGTAGAGATGGTGGGTTTGCTGGAGGTCTTGTAGTGTATTCTGAACGTAACAAGTGTTATATCTAGAATACACTGCAAGACACTTGTCCTGTATTTCGAAAAAGTTACCGAAATGGAGCTTTGGGCACATGTTGTGCTCTAGAAATGTAGGATAGGTTTTCCTTGTAGTGTTCTGATAAATATGAACACTACCACAGCCCCCACCGTCGAGATCACCCGCAACGCGGACGTCATCACCTTCAAGCATACCGCCGAAGGTGACGCCAGCGCCAAGGTTCGCGACACCGTCGCGCGCTTGGCCGAGATGGACACCAACGGCGAACTCGCCGGCGGTGGCCTCATCAAGGTCACGGGACCTTTGCTGGTTCCCGTCGCAGCTGCCTTCGGCCATGTCCTGGCGCACCGCTTCAGCGCGGTTGCGTTCTTCGTCCCTCCCATGGCTACCCATGTGGTCGCGATGGTTCATGGTCACGAAACCCTGAAGGTCGGCGACACTGTCGCCTAACCTTCGGGGAGGACTAAGGGATATATCTCCTTGCATCTGCAAATAGATTGGGTCACAGGAACATCAACCCTCCTGTAGAGAACCCGGCATATGCCAAATCTCAGCCGAAAGGCATTGGCGATTTAGTCGCAAGTGAAGTTTAGAAATAAACTTTGCGAGGATGTAGAAATACATCCTTTGCTCTCGGGATGTGTATCCCGACTGATGAGTCCGAAAGGACGAAAGCTAAAAGTTATTTTAAATAAATTGTCATGAATCCAAACTTTTCAATATCTTCATTTGACCATGTTCGTGGTCGAGGACTTCGTACAATGTCACTGACGGTCTTCTCTAATGTTCGTCCTGTGTATTCTTTTGTATCACCATCCCATTCTTTGTATACAATGACATCACCAGTATTGCATTCAAAATCAGCAAGTTTCATATCACAATTTTGTTCTCCCGCAAGTAACTTTTCAAAATATTCTTTTCTCAATTTCTTTTCTATTTTCATATGTAAATTATATTATGGTTAGTAAATATACTACAATTCTACCAGAAGAGTTCTACGTTACGAAGGGCATGTGCCCCGGTTAATTTTGTTTTACAGATATAACTGTAAGCTCTTTGAAATTACAACCACTTTCAGATCCTGTCACACAACCCAAACAGAAAGGACTTTCCCGTGAAAGAAACATATCGAACACTCCTGCGTAATCTGCCCGTGAGTATAAACAACTTGGCAGATCCAGTCATCCTTCGGGATTCGACTGCGGCAAAGCTTGATGCCTTGGTGGCAGACAAGCACACCGGTCCCGTTGGCATCATTACCAAAGGGAACCTCGACACGCCATGGTGGCGTGAACGTCTGACGCATTGGGCAGAAAATCTCAACCTCTTTGTCTTTGCTTCTATCTCGGAACTCCCGAAAGAAATGGAGCCAATGGGAACGGAACATCGCTACAGAACACTGCAAGCCGCACGCGAGTGCGGAGCATGGTCGGTATCGTATGTCCGTCCGATCATTCATACCGTGAATGATGACAAGGAAACGATCGGGCGAATCTTCCGCAAAAGCGTCGATGCTGGTTGCAACGCAATCATTTCTTCCGGTTTCCGAGGAAGTCATGATGTCGTGATCGCCAGCGGACTGGAACACATTGCAGCGCCAGACGGTCAACAGTGGATGAAGACTTTGAAACTCACTCCTCAGGCAACCGCAGAATATATGCGCGAGCTTGCAGGTGAGTTGAAAATTCCTTACTGGGTAAGAACCCAGTGTGCGATTTCATCGCTTCTCGGTAAAAAGAGAAGCTTGAATCCGTACCACACCGCTGCAAAGTTCGTGCGTTGCGATCTATGTCCCATTCAGAGCACTTGTGCGGGGCAAGCTCAGTTTGCACAACCATTACCGGGCTCTGTCGAATTGCTTCGTTACCTCGGCTTCAAGGTTGAAGTCCATACCGCCTCGGAACGCTACAAGAACTGTAATGTCGAAGTGAGAAGTCAGTGCAGCCTGTGTTGCACGAACTGTCCGGTTTCGCCTGCCAAATACGGAACGCCGTATATCAACATCAGAACTCATGATGGCCAAACACCTTCATGGGGAGAGATGAGTCTTGCCAGATTTATAACTGGCGGAATGTTGGCGACGGATCCACACATAGCACCCGGTGAGACATCGGCAGTCAGACTCCACCCTCGCTTCAAGATGCCTGACGGCGTGTCCGGACATGGTTCGCTCTACGGAGTGAATTCATGGATGGTCTGGAGCGAGTATCGCGCCAAAGAACATTGTTTCAAGTGCAGCTACTGCTTCTTGGCAATGTTTAAGGACGTGCTTCCGCCAGAGTTTCGGGTCACGGTCGGCATGTCGCCGTCGAGGATCCTCGACTACGAAAATTAGGAGATGGTTAGGAAAGGTTCAATCCCTCTTCTATAATGTATATATGAGAATTCTTCTTATTGGATTACCGGGTGCCGGCAAAGGCACTCAAGGCATACTGTTGCAGCGATGTTACGGTGTGCCCCATATCTCTATTGGCGATGAGGTGCGCAAGCATCTCAAAGCCGATGACGATCTTGGAAAAAGAATCGCGGAGTATTTCGAACGCAATGGTGACATCTGGCAACCGCTCGATGATGACCTTGCTGTCCAGGTTCTTCTCGGTTCGGACATTCAAGACAACTGGATCCTTGACGGATATCCCAGAAATCTCAACCAGTTTCTGCTTCATCCGGTAGATCCCACCCTCGTGGTGAATCTGATCATTTCGGAGGAAGTAGCAATTGAGCGGGTGCTCGGTCGTAAACGTCAAGGCGATGCGTTGGCAAAAGCAAAAGCGCGTCTCGCTGTTGAAGTGAATCGTTTGCCGGAGCTTCTCTCGCATCTCAAGCAAAAGTTTCGGTATGTGGAAATAGATGGAACACTGCCCGAACTACAAATCAACCAATCCATCAGAAAGGAGATCAGCCAATGCCAACAAAAATAAGTAGTGGGCAAAGATTCGAGGCTGGTCAACCAGCCTGTCCGGTAGCGTGCAAATACTGCTTCATTACGGAGCACGATGCACGCCGAGAGCTCTGGAACACCAACCCGATCGCGGGAGTAAACAGAGCCTCGACCTTCATAAATGTCACTCCGTGGATCGTTGATTCGGCAGAGGAGCAGGACCGATTCTTTCGTTTCCCGTTCGAGATCCTTGAGGGCGACTTCGTGGGTTTTACGGCAGTGACGGATCCATTCTGGCCGAAGCTCAATCGTTTCCTCTGGCACTTTTTCGAAACGGTATCGCCTATTGCAAAATTGGTGACGTGTGTAACGAAGTGGCCGATAAAGCGAGACGTGATGAAGAGACTTGCTCGAATTGAAAACTTCTGTTTGGTCGTCGGCATCACCGGCAACCATCCGCCAGTCGAAAAGGTCACGGTGCAACAGCATCTTGAAACCCTTCGGTTGGCAAAAGAAGAAGGTGTTCGAGCTTTGCCCATCTCGCATCCTTACATAGCGGAACTCTCCGACCTATCGTTCTTGCCCGAGCTTGCTAAGTTCGGATACAATGAATTTGATGTCAAAGGACTCCGCTACTGCGATGCGCAAATGGCCTCGTGGATTCCCGAAAAAAGCCGACGGCACTATCTCGGTCACGAGACGGAGGAAGTGCTACCTGAAGACGGATGGCGAAAGCTTGTCGCTGATTCGGGTTTCTCCCTCTTGTCGCCACGCCAGTGGTATTTGAGGGAAGGTCTGCATCGGACACCACGTCTGTCGAGAGAGGATGCTATCGCGAAGGTCGAGAGAGTTCTCGAGATCGCGAATGTAGTCAGCTCGGCAGACAGGGATGCCGTCTATAAAGCAGCGATCGAAAGGAGGTTGTAATCATGCTGGAATATGGCCTTGCCCTCTATTCCAGCACTTTTCCTAGCATTCTATTCTTTTAGAATTCTGAGAAAAGTGCGCAGGCACTTAACAATCAAATATGAAATTCCGCAATATATTTCCGAGGGTAATCGGCACGGACAAAAAAATAAAACTGCATAATGGAAAAACCGCGAAAGTGGTGCTGCTTAATAATGCCGCAACAACTCCTCCATTTGAGAAGACTTTGAAAAAAGTAAATACTTTCCTTGAAACATACAGCGCTTTTCATAGAGGTGCCGGTCCTCATGCACAAAAGACATACGAGGCCGTTCACGAATCCATGCAAACAATAAGGGATTTTTTGCAGGCAAGAAAAGATCAGTCAATGGTTTTTGCGCACAACACCAGTGCAGTAATTAATCTTTTTATTCGTCTACTAAGATTGGAAAAGGGAGATATCATCCTCACCTCTGACATTGAGCATACTTCAAACAATCTACCCTGGAGGTTCAATTCAAAAGCCACTGTCATTTATGTGAATTCTACACACGACGGGGCTTTGGATTATAAAGATTTTGAGAAAAAAATACTTTTACACAAAAATAAGGTCAAGTTGGTCGCAATCACGGGGGCATCGAACCTTACTGGATACGTTCCGAACATAAAGAAGATAGTCAGGCTTACTCATAAGTATAATGCCCTACTATTTGTTGATGCCGCACAACTTACTCCTCACCGCCAGATACGAATGAAAAGTGACGGCGTTGATGCCCTCGCATTTTCCGCCCACAAAATATATGCGCCGTTTGGCATCGGAGTGCTCGTGCTTCCTACAAGTATTCTTAATCGAAACCCTGTTGATCCAGGAGGGGGTTCAATCGACATGCTTTCAGAAGAAAGGGTTGTTTGGGCACCAATAGAGTCACGTCATCAGACGGGTACGTGGAACGTGACAGGAATTGTTGCTCTTGCAGAAAGCTGTCGCATTTTGGAAAATGTAGGATGGAAAAATATTTACAAGCACGAAGCTGAGTTGGTCAGCTATACAGTCGACAAGTTATCTGCAATAGACGGCATAACTTTGTACATATCTCCTAGTGCTTACAAAAAAGAGAATCGCATAGGTACAATTACTTTCAATCTCAAGGGCTACCATCATGCACTTTTGGCTACTATTCTCGATGCTGAATATGGCATCGAAACCCGAGCAGGTACAATCTGCAATCATCGCCTCGTTCGTCGATGGTTTGATATTTCAGATGCAGAACAAGCGCAAATCGAAAAAGAAATCGCCAAAGGGAAAAGACTCTCGTCCTACGGAATTGTGAGGGCAAGTATTGGAATCCATAACACAAAGAAAGACATTGATGTGCTGGTTCAAGCCCTCAAGAATATTTCAAGTAATGGGGCCTCACTCAAATATAGACCGAATCAATCAGAAGAAATATACGAACCGGTGTTGTAAGTCTATATCCCAATTTCTGGATGTAACATCTGTAGCGGGCACCTTTCTTATAATGTAATTAGATCAACTTCGCCTTCTTCAAGGTAGCAAAAGCGCCATTTTTCTGGATGGTTTTGATGGCTTTAGTAGAGAGAGTGAGGGTGATGAATTTTTTAAGCTCAGGAATGTAGATCCTCTTCTTTTGGAGGTTGGTGTATTTACGGACCATGCCGGTAGGATTGTACTGGGTAGCACGAGTACGGTTGGAATATCCGCCCCCCATCCGAGATGTTTTTTTAGTGATTGGACAAGCTTTAGCCATATATTTAGTGTGCTGGTCATGCTATCATAGCGATATCCCTTTTGCAAATATTATGTTTATATTTTCTTTAGCTATACTTATCATGTCTGTGGTAGTCCATGAGGTCTCGCATGGCTTGGCCGCTCTATCCCTAGGTGATCCGACAGCCAAATTACAAGGTCGGCTGACTCTCAACCCTATTAAGCATATCGATCCGGTCGGTTCTGTCATTGTACCTATTATATGTGCACTTTTGCCCGGATCTATTATGTTTGGCTGGGCCAAGCCAGTACCGTACAATCCTTACAACTTGCGCAACCAGCGTTGGGGAGAAGCAATCGTGGCTCTGGCCGGTCCTTTTTCAAATCTTATTATTGCTTTGATTGGGGGCACCATTATCAGGCTGGCTTTTACTGGTGTATTTGGACTTTCTTTACCTTTAGCTACCCTTTCCTTTATTACCCTTATAGTAGTCACCAATATTGTCTTGGCAGTCTTCAATTTAATGCCGATTCCCCCTCTAGATGGCTCAAAAATCCTTTTTTCTCTTGTTCCTGATAGATCTGGAGCCTTCCGTAGATTTCTCGAAAAGTATTCATTGCCTCTCATTCTTCTCTATATTTTCTTTCTGTGGAGGCTGGTCGCCATCGTAGTGCCCGTTATTTTCAGTCTTTTTACGGGCCAGACTTTTTAATCGCACTTGCAATTTTAAGGTAGCCATAGTAAAGTAGCGACTACACAAATGCCAACAGTCAACCAACTTCTAAAACGAAAACGTACTAAAACAGCCCGCAAGCCAAAAGCCATTGCTTTGACTCGGGGTTTTAACGCTATCAAAAATCATCCTACGTACTATCCCGCTCCTTTCAAACGAGGTGTTTGCACCAAAGTGACTACCAAAACTCCTAAAAAGCCTAACTCAGCTATTCGAAAAATTGCTCGCGTGCGTCTGACCAACGGTATGGAAGTGACTGCTTACATCCCAGGCGAAGGCCACAATCTCCAGGAACACTCAGTGGTTGTCCTTCGAGGGGGAAAGGTAAAGGATATCGGTGTGCGTTACACCATTGTGCGGGGTGTGCTCGATACTCAGGGTGTGGAAAAGCGCCGCAAGGTCCGCTCTATGTACGGTACCAAAAAGCCTAAAAAAGCCAAATAAAAAATCTGAAAAATAAAATTTATGCGAAGAAAAGTTAAAAATCGAAATATCGTCAAGCCAGATCCAGTTTTCAAATCTGAAAAGATTGAGAAGTTTGTAAACTACGTCATGGAACGAGGCAAGAAAAATGCCGCCCGCGCTATTGTCTATGGCGCTTTTGATGCCATTAAAGAAAAGGAAAAAGTTGAAAATCCTCTCGAAGTTTTTGATACAGCTCTCAACAACACCGCTCCGGCTATGGAAGTCCGCTCCCGCCGAGTTGGTGGCGCCAACTATCAGGTTCCCCGTGAAGTTCGACCTGAGCGCCGCAGCCATCTTTCTATGAAATGGATCATTCTCGCTGCTCGAGCTAAAAAGGGTCAGCCAATGCATCTCAAGCTTGCTGATGAAATCATCCTCGCATCCAAAAACGAAGGTGAAGCGGTCAAAAAGCGCGAAAACACTCACAAAATGGCCGAGGCCAACAAGGCTTTTGCCCACCTGGCTTGGTAATTTAAAAAAACAAAAAACCTCTTTCAGGAGAACGGATAAAAAGTCTGCTGACTTTTTTCCTCACGCTCGGACCGTCGTCCTCCGCGAGTCTCCTTCAAGAGGTTTTTTGTTTTTTTATACTACTACGTTACTTGACAATAATATACCAAAGTATATACTTTGGTATATGACTACAATCAATCACACAAAGACACTTATTTCTATAAAAATGGATAAGAGTCTTAAATTAGATGCAAAAAAAACCGCTGATGAGATGGGCATCTCTTTGAGTACAGTTATAAATGCCTTCCTGAGACAGTTTGTTCGTTCAAAGGAAGTGACTTTTTCAATAGCACCTCGTCCTACAGCTAGCTTAATTCGCTCAATTACTAGATCTGAGAAAGAGTATAAAAAGGGTCATTTTTACAAAGCAAAAAATATTGACGAGCTTGCAAGACAACTCATGTCTTAGTTTTCAATTTCAAACTCCTCATGCTGATTTATTCACCTGAATTTAAAAGACTTTTTAAAAAGTTGCCACATAAACAGCAAATCAAAGTGCTTGAACGATTAGAAATTTTAATCAAGAATGAATTTGAGTCAATTTTAAACAATCATCAGTTACACGGCGAGTATTCTTTATATAGGAGTATTAATGTGACATGGGATATTAGATTGATTTATAAAAAAGTTGAAACGAACTCATACATCTTGATCAAGGTAGGGACTCACAGTGCTCTATATAAGTAGCCTACGGTCCCTTTAATTTTTTGTTTGCCAAACTCCCCAAATAGTGCTATTTTACCACCACGACTTTCAATCTATTTTAGAGTCGATATTTATCATCACTATTATCATTTAACAATATTTATTTCAAATGGAACGCGACTATTCACTCGAAAAAACCCGAAACTTTGGTATCATTGCTCACATCGACGCTGGCAAGACCACTACGTCTGAGCGCATTCTTTATTACACAGGCATGAGCCACAAGATTGGTGAAGTGCATGAAGGTGAAGCTGTCACTGACTGGATGGAACAGGAAAAAGAACGAGGCATCACTATTACAGCTGCTGCTATTACCTGTTTTTGGAATCCAAGCTATATGGGCAAGGACCAGTCCAAGAAACATCGTTTTAATATTATTGACACACCAGGACACGTGGACTTTACCGTGGAGGTGGAGCGTTCTCTCAAAGTGCTCGACGGAGGGGTGGTGGTCTTTGACGGTGTGGCCGGAGTAGAGCCTCAATCTGAAACAGTGTGGCGTCAAGCCGACAAGTATCATGTGCCCCGCATTTGTTTTATCAACAAGCTTGACCGCACAGGAGGTTCTTTTGAACGTTCCTTCAGGTCTATTCTTGACCGTCTCAATAAAAGTGCTGTCCGGATGCAGCTGCCTATTGGCGAAGAAGACAAATTTGAAGCTGTTATCGATCTTTTGAAAATGAAGGCCTACGCTTTCGAGGGAGATATGGGTATTGATGTCCGCGAAATGGAAATCCCAGCTACTCATCTCGAAGATGCCAAAAAATATCGCGCCGAGCTTGTTGAAAAGATCGTTGAGCTCGATGAAGACTTGATGAATCGTTACCTCGAAGGCGGCGAGTTTACTATTGAGGAACTCAAAGCAACTTTGCGTAAAGGAGTGATTGCCAACAAAATCTTCCCAGTCTTTACCGGCTCGGCTTTGAAGAATCGCGGGGTTCAACTTGTCCTTGATGCCGTCGTGGAGTATCTTCCTTCACCTCTTGATGTTCCCCCAATCCAAGGTATCGATCCAAACACTGGAGATGTGATTGTTCGCCACGCTTCTGACAGCGAGCCTTTTGCTGCTTTGGCTTTCAAGCTCCAATCAGATCCGTTTGTCGGGCAGCTTACCTTCTTCCGTGTTTATTCAGGGACTGTCGAAGCCGGCTCATATTTATACAACTCGACCACTGGCAACAAGGAGCGTCTTGGCCGTATCGTGCGCCTTCAAGCCGACAAGCGTGAAGAAGTAAAAAAGGTTTTTGCCGGAGAAATTGCGGCAGCTGTAGGTCTAAAGGAAGCCAAAACCTCCCATACTTTTTGTGATGAAAATCATCCCATTGTGCTCGACCCTATTAAGTTTGCCGAGCCTGTGGTTTCCCTCCGTATCGAACCAAAAACCAAAGCGGATCAAGAAAAAATGGGTATGGCTCTTAAAAAATTGGGAGACGAGGATCCAACTTTCCGCATCTCAACCAACCCCGAAACAATGGAAACTATCATCTCAGGTATGGGTGAGCTTCATCTTGAAATCATGGTGGATCGTATGAAGCGTGAGTTCGGCGTAGAAGCCAACGTGGGTAAACCTCAAGTGGCCTATCGAGAGACTATTCTTGGCAGTGCGGAAGCAGAACACAAATATATTAAGCAGTCTGGAGGTAAAGGTCAGTATGGCCACGTCAAAATTGCTATCAAACCTCTTGAAAAATTGGAAGAGGGCGCCAAAGTGCCAAAAAATGTCAAGCGCTACGATGACTTTGAATTTATCGATAATATTAAAGGAGGGGTTATTCCTCAAGAATTTATTCCTGCTGTTGAAAAAGGCGTTCGCGAAGCGATGGAGCGCGGGATTGTGGCTGGATTTAAAATGGTCAACGTTTCTTGTGATTTGAACTTTGGTTCTTATCACGATGTGGACTCATCCGAAATCGCGTACAAGATTGCCGGTTCTCAAGCCTTTCAAGAAGCCGCTAAAAAAGCTCGCCCTGTCATCCTCGAGCCGATCATGAAGGTAGAAGTGGTCACCCCAGAACAGTTCATGGGAGACATCACTGGCTCACTTTCAGCCAAGCGGGCTCAGATCGAAGGCATGGAAGATCGCGGTATGAATAAAGCCATCAAGGCGATGGTGCCATTGTCAGAAATGTTCGGCTATACTACCTCTCTTCGTTCTATGACCGCTGGACGAGGTTCAGCTACCATGGAATTTGACCACTACGATGTGGTCCCTCCAAATGTGGAGAAGACTATTGTAGAAAATAGAAGCAAATAAAAAAAAGGAAGGCCTCTCTCACTAAAGCGCTCGATGACTCGCTAACCCGTTCGAGAGGCCTTCCTGTTTTTTTATTTCTATTTTCTACAATACTTTAAAATTGGAAAAGAAAAAATCGGCCGCACACATTGAAGTGCGGCCGATTTTGTTTGAGCTTTTGGCTTCCACAGCAGCAACAATTATGAGCCACCGGCGATGGCACCTGTTGCTTCATCCACTAACCGATTGTAGGAGGTGCGTAACTCATCGAAGTTTCCGCAACCCTTTCCAAGGAAGCGTCCCGCATAATAAAGGCAGGCGATCTTGCCTTCCTGAAACAGGGGAAGTCAATAGAGGCAGATTAGACATAAGGGATGTTGCAAAAATGGACGTTTTGGACTAGTCTTGCTTTAGATTTGAAAATTTTATGGAAAAAAATTCTAATGGTAGCGATCCTGTGATCGAGGCCTTGCGGCGAAGGCACGCTTCAGTCTTGGTGGAAATCTCCATCGAAGAAAAAAAACATGCGGGTCGGATTAGGCGCTTGGAAAAAGTGCTCAGTCATTTTTCCTCCTGTGCTCACGAACAGATCGAAGCCAGCGGGGGCCCCGGTGAAGATCTGGTCAAGCAGTTTCAGTTCTTTTACGGTTTTGACCAAAAAAAGGAGGAAGCTGTGGCGGCTCTTAAGGAAAAGATCGCGAGCAAGCCTGGGCAGCTCGTCCTGGTGGTGGCGATTGAAAGCTTGAGTCTCGATCTGGGCAGTGGAGAATATCAGACCTGTGAAAGGCCCCAAGTCGAATATTATCTTGGGCAGCTCACGGGTAAGCCCTCCATTCATCCGCCTAGCTTACAAGGCGGCTCGATTGTTTTTCCGACAGAGGGCTTTTTTTTGAAAAACCGAGAGTTCCGTCATGGCAATATCGGCGAGGGTCCAGGTACAACCAACTGGGTTTCAATGTTCGTGTATCGGCCTTGGATTTCCTCCACAAATGAACCCTATTCGCTTGAGGTCTTGGTGTTTATCGGCGACGACATCCTGGAAGCGGGTAAGCATATTCCGTGCGAATTCGTATGGGGGGATATTGTCGGCATTGTCGAAAAGCAGTGGCCGGGACAGTTGAAGTTTGAGTAAAAAAATACGGCGTGCAGGTCCCCTTGGACCAGCACGCCGTTTTGTTTTTGACTTTTTATCGCGCCCTCCCTCCTGCGCGAAGGTTTTTACCCCACTCGGCATCCGTACTTTTGTCGGATGACAGCTAGGGCCTTTTGGATCACCGGATGATCCTTGGGATCATCAAAACAGATCAGGAATTGATGCCGCCGACCTTGTTGGCGGTACTTAAATCCCGACTGATTGATGTTGGACTTTTTGAAAACATTGGCGATACCCGCCAACAGGCCAGCTTGGTTTTCTTTGTCGGTAAACTCAATTACCGCCACCTCGTCTGGATCCTTCCGGGCGATGTCAGCGATCAGCTCTTCCGAATATTGGTCGCCACCACGAATGGTGTTTTTTCCAAAATACGTCCGAGCATCTGCAATGACCCGTTTAATCTTTTCCGACCGTTTGTTTTTCACCATGAGGTCGAGCTTTTTAAAGGCCCGACGCAGGTTGCTCAGCATTTGAGGTGTGTTTTCATTTGCCTCGAGCATGTCGGTATAAATGCCGGTCGGCTTGGCTAGAAACCGCAAAAGCTGATTTATTCCCGGCTGGTAAAAGGGACTAGCGAAAGCCAGGATCTCCTTGATAGAGACTCCGCTTTCAATGGTTGCCAGTATTTTTACTTTGGTCAGGAAGTGCTCTTGCTGCTGGACTATCATCGCAATCCGGTCGTGCCTTTCCTGAGTCGTTGGGACAGTCTTCCCCCCTATGGAGTTAAGAAGTTCGTTGAGCCACTTTTTCCATTTGCAGATGCGCACTTTGCACACCGGGATGTTTTGCCCTTTCCAGCTTTTGGCCGAAGGAGCGAACATCATGTGGATGCTGGCAAACTCTGCCTGCGATTTTGTGAGCTCACGACAGACCGGCACCTTGACGGACGTCAGATCGATCACCAGCTGTTTTTTATTCAGCCAGCGGGCAAGCCTTTTGGCAATCAAAGGGGAAACTAGGGTTGGAGTGCTAATCATGACGACATCGCTCTCCTTTACTATTTTTTTCTGAGTTTCCTCAGGAGTTTCCACTTCGATGCAACTGACTGTGCATCCCTGATCCTTGAGTCGACGGGCCCATTGCCTTCCAAAGGCACCCTTTCCACCGTAAATGGCGATTTTTTTGGATGCAATGGAGTTGACGTGGGAAAGGGCAGCGAAGGTGGTCCGGTTTTTTGGATTTTGAATGTCTCTTGCCCGAATGGACAAGCCGTTTTCAGTCGCTGATTCTTCGGAGCAAATAGCCCCATAGGCTTGGTGCTTTTCACTTTTAGCCACCAATTCTGCTGCTGCCGAGGTTGAGGGGGCCCTGCTTCTTCCGAAGCAGTTTTTTTGGATGAATTCGCTGCATTGACCCAAGGCTTGGGGGTGAGAAATCACCCTTTCGACAGTGGATCCGTTGCGGGTAGCCAGGCAATATTTGATTTGCTTGGTAAATCGGCGCATCTCAAAAGCGTTGTACTCTCTGGTGACCCGATTTAGAGCCCCTGCAACGCCTTTGACCTTGCCGTGAATTGAATTCTCGACAGGGACGATAGCAAAGCAGGTTTCCCTCGTAAATTTTCGAAAAAGCTCGCGGTGGTTTTTGCAAAAGACCACCATATAGCCGGAGGTTTTCAGTCCATGGCTTCGAGCAAAAGTGCGCGCCGCCTTATGGGCATTGCTACCTTTTGGCCCTAAAGCCAGGATTTTTATCACCGGCCGCAAAATATTCACTTTTTGCATAGTTTCAGCCTTTCTTGATGTAAAGGGCATTTGATTTCTCTAAAAGACATACTACTCATAATTCTCTTATAGGCAAGCCTGTAGGTGACCTTTTTCGGACACGGATAAAAAGTCTGCTGACTTTTTTCCTCCCACTCGGACCGTCGTCCTCCGTGAGTTCCTCAAAAGGTCACCTACAGGCTTGCTTGTAAGAAAGATAATTACGCAGGAAGGGCTTTAAGATTTGACTTTCTAACAAGGTTTGCTATGATGACCCGTATCGCGTTTTGCGCCTTTTTTTGTCTACGAAAGAGACAAGAAATAAGCCAAACTTGCAGCATCAGTGCAAAAATTGTTAGCAAAATTTATTAATAATTATAAATAATTTTAAAACATATGGCAGAAATTTTTGATCGATCAAAGCCACACGTTAACGTAGGTACCATTGGGCACGTTGACCACGGCAAGACTACTCTTACAGCGGCTATTTTGAACGTTCTCAGTCGCGCAGGTAAAGATGTAAAACTCAAGGGTGTTGACCAAATTGACTCAGCTCCTGAAGAAAAAGCTCGCGGTATTACTATCGCTCTTTCTCACAACGAGTATTCTACTGATGCTCGACACTATGCTCATATTGATGCCCCAGGTCACGCCGACTATATTAAAAACATGATTACTGGTGCCGCTCAGATGGACGGCGCTATTCTCGTGGTAGCCGCTACTGATGGTGCTATGCCTCAGACTCGTGAACACGTTCTTCTAGCAAAACAGGTGGGTGTGCCAAAGATTATCGTTTTCTTGAACAAGTGCGACATGGTTGACGACAAAGACATGATCGACCTCGTTGAAGCTGAGATCCGTGAGCTTCTCGCAAAGCAAGGTTTTGACGAAAATGCTCCTGTGATCCGTGGCTCTGCTCTCAAGGCTCTTGAAGCCAAGGACAACAATGATGAGTGGTCAAAGAAAGTTCTCGAGCTTGCTGATGCTCTCGACAACTATATTCCAATGCCAGTCCGAGATACTGACAAGCCTTTCCTTATGCCGGTTGAAGACATCTTCTCAATTGAAGGCCGAGGTACTGTGGTTACAGGCCGTATTGAGCGAGGTATGATAAAAGTGGGTGAAGAAGTTGAAGTTGTGGGTATCAAGCCAACAGCTAAAACAACAGTCACAGGTATTGAAATGTTCAATAAACAGCTCAACGAAGGTCTCGCTGGAGACAATGCCGGTATCTTGGTCCGAGGTCTTAAGAAAGAAGATATCACTCGCGGTCAGGTACTTGCAAAACCAGGTACAGTGACTCCTCACACAGAATTCGAATCAGAAGTCTACATTTTGAAAAAAGAAGAAGGTGGACGACACACTCCTTTCTTCTCAGGTTACAAGCCACAGTTTTACATTCGTACAACTGACGTTACAGGTGAAGTGACTTTGAAAGAGGGTGTAGAAATGGTTATGCCAGGAGATACAGTTACATTCAAGGTCAAGCTTGTAGCCCCAGTAGCTCTAGAAGCTCAGACACGTTTTGCTATCCGAGAAGGAGGCAAGACAGTGGGAGCCGGAGTGGTTACAAAAATCATCGCCTAAATAAGTAAAATACGTAATACGTAAAAAATAATACGTAAAAATAAAATTAAAAAAATGGCAACAAAAACGGTATCAAAGAAAGCTCCAAAGACACCAAAGGCACCGAAAGCTTCAAAAAAGGAAGTAGGTGTAGCGCCTGAAGGTTTTGGTAAGCTTCGCATCCGGGTCCGAGCCTACGAATCAAAAATTCTAGATGCTTCGGTCAAACAAATCATGGATACGGCTATTCGTTATGATGCCAAAATTCTTGGACCTATTCCCTTGCCAACCGAAATTAAAAAGTATACAGTCAATCGCTCGGCCTTCGTGTATAAAAATGCGCGAGAACAGTTTGAAATGCGTGTCCACAAGCGTCTGATTGATATTGTCAATCCTTCACCCAAAATCATTGAAGCTTTGACCAACATGAGTTTGCCTTCCGGCGTGACCATTGATGTCAAGATGATGTAAGCAAAATATTCAGCCAAACTGAACGAAAACAAAACCATGAAATTCACACTAGGAACAAAAGTAAATATGACTCAAGTCTTCGATGAAGAAGGCAAGGTTTATCCTGTCACCGTCGTCAAGACAGGTCCTGTGGTGGTGACTCAGGTCAAGACCAAAGAAGTTGACGGCTATGAGGCTGTCCAGGTTGGTTTTGGCAGCAAAAAAGAAAAGCGTATCAGTCGACCAGTCAAAGGACACATAAAAGATCTCGGAAACTTCAGCGTTCTCCAAGAAGTGCGAGGTCCAGCTGGTGAGCTCAAAGTGGGCGACAAAGTACCAGCTGAAATCAATGCCGGTGACACGGTCGTCATCTCTTCTATTAGCAAATCAAAAGGTTTTCAAGGTGTGGTCAAGCGACACGGCTTTAAAGGAGGCCCTAGGTCTCACGGTCAAAAACACTCAGAGCGTGAGCCGGGTTCTATTGGTACTGCTGGATATCAGCGAGTCTTCAAGGCTCGTCGTATGGCCGGCAGAATGGGCGGGGATCGCATTAGTATCAAAAATGTCACAGTGGTATCTTTCGATCAAGAAAAAGGTGAAATGCTCATCAAAGGGGCAGTTCCTGGCCGCCGAGGGACTCTTGTCGAAATCAAAGGCTAAAATAAACATATGGAAACAAAAATCTACAGCCAAACAGGAAAAGAAACAGGCAGCATCACCTTGCCAGAAGAGATTTTTGGTTTGACCTGGAATGCTGACTTGGTCCACCAGGTGGCTCACTCAATGAAGACCAATATGCGTACTCCAGTCGCCCACACCAAGACTCGGGGTGAAGTGCGGGGAGGGGGAAAGAAACCTTGGCAGCAAAAAGGGACTGGCCGCGCCCGACACGGATCCACCCGCTCACCTATCTGGGTAGGTGGAGGTGTCGCTCATGGTCCTCGCAACGACAAAAATTTTGATCGCAAGGTCAATAAAAAAATGAAATCAAAGGCTCTCTTCACCATCCTCTCTCAAAAGCTTCGAGACGGTGAGGTTATGTTTGTAGATGCCATCAATTTTGCCACTCCAAAAGCCAAAGAAGCCAAGGCCGTCATCCTGAATCTTGGAAAAATAAAGGGTTTTGAAAAAATTTCCACCAAGAAGACCAACACAGCGTATGTAGCAGTCTCTACAAAAGATGATTCAATCAAACGTGGTTTTTCCAATTTCAAAAACATCGAGCTCGACGAGGTGCGCAATCTCAACCCATTGACAGCCCTACAGTACAAGTATATTGTCATCGCCAATCCTACCGAGGCCATCAAGATTTTTTCAGGTAAAGCTTCAGGAAAGGCAAATCTGAACACCACAAAAGTAATTTCAAAAACAAGCACAAAGAAGGCAACAACAAAAAAATAAATTTATGGCATCACTTTCTATCAAAAAACACGCAACTCAAGTCATCCGCACGCCTCATATTACAGAAAAGGCTAGCCGCGCTGTAGATGCTCAGAATGTCTATACTTTTCAGGTAGAAAAAGAGGCGACCAAAAAAAGCATCGCCAAGGCCGTCACTGAGCTTTACAAAGTGACGCCTCTGAAAGTGGCGATCGTAAATTTGCCTGCCAAGACAGTCATGTCCAAAGGTAAAATTGGTTCAACTAAAGCCATTAAGAAAGCTTACGTGTATTTGAAAAAAGGGGATAAGATTGATTTGATTTAATTTTCAAAAAATACCAAATAAACAATAATTAAACGATATGAAAAGCTATAAACCAACATCTCCATCCCGCCGACAAATGAGCAACATCTCATATCGAGATATTATTACAGCTACTGAGCCCCACAAAGCTCTGACGGGCGGTTTTCGACGCGCAGTGGGCCGCAACAACCAGGGCGTGGTCACCACCCGACACAAAGGGGGAGGACACAAACGCAGTTTCCGAGAGATTGACTTTACTTATGCCAAGCTTGATATACCAGCTATTCTTTCAACTATTGAATACGATCCAAACCGTTCCTCTTTCATTTCCCTTGTGACTTACAAGGATGGTGAAAAACGTTATGTTATATTGCCTAAATCCCTAAAAGTCGGAGACAGTTTCATTGCCTCAGAAAAGGCTGAAATCAAAGCTGGCAATCGTTTACCTCTCAAAAATATTCCCGTCGGTACTTTTGTTTACAATATCGAAGTCAAACCAAAAGGCGGCGGCAAGATTGCCCGCTCTGCCGGAAATTACGCCGAGGTGGTGGCCCACGATGAAGGCTACGCTCAGGTCAAAATGCCATCAAGCGAAGTCCGCAAACTTAAAGAGGATTGCTGGGCCACTGTTGGTGAAGTGTCAAACGATGAAAACCGTCTTCAAAATTACGGAAAAGCCGGACGCAGTCGCTGGATGGGTATCCGTCCTACGGTCCGAGGTACTGCTCAAAACGCCGTTGACCATCCATATGGTGGAGGTGAAGGACGTCAGGGACGAGGTCGCCGCAAAGCCATTTCAGTCTATGGCAAGCCAACAGGCAAGGGTCAGAAGTCTCGGACCCCAAAGAAATATTCAAATAAGCTGATTGTTTCTCGCCGTAAGGTAGGTAAGAAATAAGTTTATTGACTTTAATGATAGTTTTGCTAGTATGAACCAACTAGCTCATTTTGAGCTTTTTATTTACACAACCGTTAAAAAATGACCCGATCACTTAAAAAAGGACCATATGTCGATGAAAAACTCCTCAAGAAAATTGAGGGTAAAAAACCTGTAGAAACGGGGGTTATTCGTACATGGGCCCGACGCAGTCAGATCGCTCCCGAGATGGTCGGTTTCATTTTTGGTGTCCACAATGGCAAGCAGCATCTAGAGGTCCTCGTGACCGAAGAAATGGTGGGCCATCGTTTGGGTGAATTTTCTCCAAGCAAAAAATTCTTGCGACACGGAGGAAAGATGCAGAAAGAACAGGAAGCCGCTAAAAAAGAAGCTGAAATCTCAGCTGCTAAAGCCGCAAAAGCTACCACAGAGCCAGCCAAAAAATAATCTTTGGATAAATCTGAATAAAATATAAAAATCCCATGAAAGCTGCCTTACAAAACTATCGCCAATCACCTCGAAAAGTCCGTCTTGTGGCGGATGTCATTCGTGGAAAAAAAGCCAGTGATGCCCTCAAGGCTCTAGCTTTTGTGGAAAAACGCGCAGCTGAGCCGGTTTTGAAGCTTCTAAACAGTGCTATTGCCAATGCTAAGGCCAATTTTCAGTTAGAGGTTGAGGACTTGATGGTCAAAGAAGTACAGGTCAACAAAGGCGTCGTGCTAAAACGCATTATGCCTCGTGCTCGCGGGTCAGCTTCACGGATCAACAAGCGTTCAAGCCATGTTTCGATTATTTTGGATGTAGCCAAAAAGGCGATAGAAAAGCCTGCTAAAAAGAAAGTAACTTCAACGAAAAAATAAATATATGTCACACACCGTTCACCCTTATGCTCATAGACTTGGTATCATTCGCGATTGGAGATCACGCTGGTTTGGGGTAAACGCACAGTATCGAGAATATTTGAAAGAGGATATGCTTCTTCGCGAATGGCTTGAGAAGAAACTCCGTGGCAGCTACGTCTCTGATATTGAAATGGAGCGCAGTGCCAAAGCTCTACGCATTGTTCTCAAGACTTCACGCCCAGGTATGATTATTGGCCGGTCAGGCGAGGGGGCTGCCAAGCTTCGTGCAGACATTGAAAAGTATCTAGAAAAAATCTCCGCCAATTCTGCCAAAATACCAGGCTCCCTCAAAAAAGGGGCTCAAGAAAAGAAACAAGAGCTCAAGCTAGACATCGAAGAAGTCAAAAATCCAGAAGCCAGCTCAGCTATTGTGGCTCAAATGGTAGCAGAAGGCCTTGAAAAACGTATGCCTTTCCGCCGTGTCATGAAGCAGATGGTAGAAAAATCAATGGCTAGTCGTGAAGTTCAGGGTATTAAGATCTTGCTTTCAGGCCGTCTCGGGGGTGCCGATATGTCCCGAAAAGAAGAGCTTAAGAAAGGTCGTATTCCTCTCCAAACCTTGCGTGCTGATATCGATTTCAAACGATATGAGGCGCATTTGCCGTACGGAAATATTGGCATCAAGGTCTGGATTTACAAAGGTGAAATTTTTGAGAAGGATTTAAAATAAACCTTTTTATTCAATAAAAAAACTACTATGCTCGTCCCACGAAAAGTAAAACATCGAAAATGGCACACCGCCCGCAAGAATCCTAAAAAAGTAGGAGTCGCTTCTCGCGGCATCACTTTGGCCTTCGGAGCTTTTGGTCTCAAAGCCACAACCGCTTCCCGTGTTCGTTCCAATCAGCTGGAATCAGCTCGAAAAGTCCTTTCCCGCTCAGCTTCAAAAACTGGCCGTATTTGGATTCGAGTCTTTACAGATCGTCCTTACACTCAAAAAGCCGCTGAAGTAGGCATGGGTCACGGCAAAGGAGATCCCCAGGGCTATTGTTTTCAGGTAAAGCCAGGGCATGTTCTTTTTGAGATTGACGGGGTAGAGGAGTCGGTCGCCCGCGAAGCTCTCCGAAAGGCTGGTACCAAGCTTCCAGTGAAAACAAGGATTATTAGCCGTGCCCATACTCTCTACTAATCCGCATCCAACCAAACATATGTCTGAATACAAAGGAAAAAATCAAAAAGACTTAATCAAAGAGCTGACGGAAAAGAAATCAAAGCTCAACGAATTTAGATTTGCTGTAGCCGGCAGTAAAGCTAAAAACGTACGCGAAGGCCGTGTGCTTCGCCGTGATATTGCCCGCATCATGACTGAAATTTCTACCCCTTCAGCTTCCAAAAAATAATTTAAGTCAATTTTAATAAAAATTTAAAAAATACCATGCCTGAAAAAAAATCAACAATCAAAAAGACCGCAACTGATACGGATACCGCTGCAAAGGCGAGCAAAAAGCGCGTGCTTTCAGGTGTGGTCACATCAGACAAGATGAAAGATACTGTGGTGGTGAGAATCAGCCGCTTTGTAAAAGCGCCAAAGTATGGTAAATACATAGAGCGCTCAAAGAAATACAAAGCCCACAATCCTGGTAATACCAAGAAAATCGGGGACAAGGCAGATATTCAGGAATGTGCTCCTATTTCAAAGGATAAGCGCTTTACAGTCATCAAATAAAAAATTAACCAACTACCATGATACAGCCACGATCAATTGTAAATATTGCAGACAACTCCGGCGCCAAGATCGGACGTATCTTTAAGGTGCTTGGCAGTTCCAAAAAGCGCTACGCTGAGATTGGGGAGCTTGTTGTCCTTTCAGTCCAAAAAGCGGAGCCTCGCAAACAAGTCAAGAAAAAGGATGTTTTACAAGCTGTAGTTGTTCGCCAAAAGAAGGCTTTTCGTCGCAAAGACGGTTCCTACATTCGTTTTGATGAAAATGCAGTGGTTATTGTGGACAAGGTCAAGGGTGAGCCTATTGCCGGTCGCATCTTCGGACCAATTCCTCGCGAGCTTTCCGAGAAAGGCTACCAGAAGATCGCTTCACTTGCCCCAGAAGTCGTCTAGTTTTCAATCTAATAAAAATTTATGAATATCAAAAAAGGAGATTCAGTCATCATCATCACAGGCAAAGATAAAGGTGCTAAAGGCAAGGTGGTCAAGTCTATTCCCAAGGAATCAGCTGTGGTGGTAGAAGGGATCAATATGCGTAAGCGCCACAAAAAGCCAACCCGTAGCGGAGCCAAGGGTCAGGTGGTTGAATATGCCGCTCCCATCCATGTTTCAAACGTTAAGCTCGCATAAATTTTATGAAAACACAATCACACACTATAAAAGATAAAGAAAAAGCTCTTTTTGATGAAATGAAAGGAGATTTTGGTTTTAAAAACAAGATGGAAGCTCCTCAGCTCGTCAAAGTTGTCATTGGTTCGGCCACTGGCTCGGTCAAAGATGCCAACAAGAAGAAACTTATCGGCGACCGTCTTACAAAGATCACTGGTCAGAAAGTGGCTGAGAAAGCCGCCAAAAAATCAATCGCTACCTTCAAGGTGCGAGAAGGCGATCCTGTCGGCTATCAGGTCACTCTCCGTGGTGACCGTATGTATAGCTTTCTTGATAAGCTTGTAAACATTGCTCTCCCTCGTACCCGTGACTTCCGTGGCCTCAAGCCAGAAGCCATTGACGCTATGGGCAACTTTACCATTGGGGTTAAAGAGCACACCGTCTTTCCTGAAACTTCAGATGAAGAGCTCAAAGATGTCTTTGGTTTTGCGGTTACTATCGTAACTACTTCAAAGGATAAAAAACTTACTCGGGCGATGTTGGAGAAGTTGGGTTTTCTTTTCAAAAAATAGCCCAAACTAAATAGTGGTTTTTGGAGACACAGAAAATTTCTGCTGAAATTTTCTTTATCCTCGCCAACGCTTTGGCTGCGGGGTCTCCAAAAACCACTATTTATTTAGCGCAACTGTTTAAACAGAAAACCCACCCTCAACTGGCAGGATGGGTTCCTGGGTTGAGTGGCGGGTTTTATACTTCAGACATAGCCGAGGGCGCCCGAAAAATTGTCTGAGGATCGCATATTTCAATGCGTGCAAGATCATGCGGAAACTGACACAATGCCTGACTTTCGATCAGCCAAAGTGCAAATTCTGCAAGCATTGCTTTTTCTTCTTCTTCAGCTCTGGCGAAGGTTGCATAGCGGCGAAGGGTTACCTTTTGAAAAAGCTCCTCAGCCACCAGCTCGTACCGTTCACGTCTAGTACTAGAAAGGTGAGACATGTTTTTACCGAAGAGGTAGGCAATAATTATTTGGGCTAGATAGGCGCAGGCCTTGTGCCCGTTCTTCGCCCATTCTTCAGATGTTTCCTCGAGTCTGTAAATATCTTTGTGTGCTTCTTCGTGGAGAGCCTGACGCTCACTTCCACGTTTCATAAATGCTTTGGACATAATTTGTATCCTTTTGCTTGTTGAACGGTTTTCTAAATCAAAAGATACAATCAAATTATTATTTAGTCAAGTTTTCTTAACAGTTCAATACCTCAGCATTACTTTATTCGGCTGCGCACCCGGGAGAATGTTCGAATAAATATCACCTCGAGCGAATCAAAAAAATACCAGCAACAAGGAAAATTATGCCAAAAATAGGGTATAGGAAAAGATTAAGAAACAAAGTATCCAAATATCCAAAGACTCTTTTTACTCATAGTAGCTACATAAGGCGTATTAATCTAAGTATACCCTAGATGTTTCGTAAGGAAAAATGCTTTGTTGACATATATCTGTAATATATATAAGATATATACGTCTCAATAGACGATAATGTATGACAAACAAAAAAACCAATGAACACACAAATAATTTTTAATATAAATAGTAAACTTAAGGAGAAAGCTATGAAAAAGGCCCAAAATGAGGGGATTCCATTTTCTTCTGTGCTTAAGCTGGCTACCAAGGCTTTTGTTGATGGGCAGCTTGATATTGGCCTAGTTTCACAACAGAAAATAAGCGCTCAGACACGAGCCATGCTTATTCGTGAAATCAAGGATATCAAAGAAGGCAAAGATATATCCCCAAGCTTTAATAGTACCAATGAGGCTGTAGCTTATCTCAAGAGTTTGTAAAATAAATTTGTAAGAAATGCTGCAGATCAGATACAAAAAACACTTTACTAAGAAATTTAAGAAGCTTCCAAGCAAAATAAAAACGCAGTTTTACCGAAGATTAGAGGTTTTTCACAAAAACCAGTTTGATCCAGTCCTAAACAAGCATTCTGTGGATAGGGCGTTTCCCGATTGCCGGAGTATCAATATAACAGGGGATTATAGGGCCATTCTTATGATTGAGGCTGATCTGGTCATATTTATCACAATAGGGACCCATTCCGAACTATATTGACCCTAATAGGACTTGGGAGGGAAATTATTGACTTTATATTGGGTCCCTGCTAGTATAAGCGAACGCTCAAGTGAGCTATTTTTTTACACATTATGGCAAAAACATCAACTAGAGTAAGGGCATTAAAAACACCAAAATTCGCGTCTCGCGTGGTGCGACGTTGTTTTCGATGCTCACGAAAAAACGCTTTTATGCGTGATTTTGGGCTTTGCCGTATTTGTTTTCGTGAAGCTGCCAACGAAGGCCGTATCCCGGGCATCAAAAAATCATCTTGGTAATTCCTGAAAAACCTTAAAATACCTAAAAATAAATGAAAGACTCAATCGCAGAATTAATCACAAAACTCAAGAATGCCAATGTTTCAGGCAAGGAGACTGTTTCTTTTCCATATTCAAAAATGCGTGAGCAAATTCTCAACACTCTAGAAAAGCGTGGTTTTGTTAAAGCTGTTGGCAAAAAGGGCAAAAAGGTCAATAAGGCGCTTGAGGCAGCCCTTGTCTATGAGGATGGCAAATCCCGCATCCAAGGCGTGTCTCAGATTTCAAAGTTTTCAAAACGCATTTATTACAAAGTATCTGATATCAAGCCTGTGCGAAACGGTTTTGGCGCCTTGATCATCACTACTCCCCAGGGAATCATGACTGATCTCGAAGCTCGCAAAGCTAAAGTCGGAGGTGAGCCTCTCTTTAAAATTTGGTAAAAATTCTAAATTCATTTAATTAAAATTTATGTCACGAATCGGCAAAAAAATCATCACAATCCCGGCAAACACTACAGTCACTGTGGATGGCGGTCGAGTGACTATCAAAGGTCCAAAAGGCGAGCTGACTCGAACTTTTCGTGACTCTGTAGAGGTAAAAGTAGAGGGTAATACCGTCATTCTCAATCCAAAACGTAACGACATCGCTACGCGGGCTCTTTGGGGGACTTATGCTTCGCACCTTATCAATATGATGGAAGGAGTGACGGCTCTTTTTACAAAGAAACTCATCATTGAGGGTATTGGTTACCGTGCAGAAGTTGCCGGTGCAGACCTCACTCTTATTATTGGCTTTTCTCACCCGGTAAAAGTGGCCATTCCAAAAGAGCTTAAAGTTACTTCAGAAAAAGGCGTCATCACTATTGTTGGTGCAGACAAAGAGACCGTGGGTGAGTTTGCGGCTACTATTCGCTCATGGAAAAAACCAGAGCCCTACAAAGGCAAAGGTATTCGTTACGAGGGTGAAGTAATTCGCCGCAAGCAAGGCAAAAAATCTGTCTAAAGTCTAAAATTTAAAATATATTTATGATTAACAAAAGCAAACATCAGCAACGAGAAAGACGACGCAAGCGCATTCGCGCCAAGGTTGCAGGCACTGCCGAGCGTCCTCGCTTAGCCATCTTTAAATCAAACAAAGCGATCTACGCCCAGCTCATCAACGATGATGCGGGGACTACTCTTGCTTCAGCTACGTCTTTGGCGATGAAGGGTAAAAATAAAACAGAGCAGGCCAAGATGGTGGGCGTTGCCGTAGCGAAAGCGGCCGCGGAGAAAGGTTTGAAATTGGCTGTGTTTGACCGTGGCGGCTTTATTTACACCGGCCGTGTCCGAGCACTTGCAGAAGGGGCTCGTGAAGGCGGACTTGTCTTTTAACTCATTTTCTATACACTAAAACCCACAAATACTATGTCTACTCCCGATACAGAAACAAATACAAATCCCACAGAAGCTACAGTAGCTGCACCAGCAGCCGCTCCTTTTGCAGCTGCCGCAGCCGCCAATCCTACTCCAGGCCTAGGAAGAGGGGGTTTTCGTAGTGGTGGCCCAGGAAGAGGGGGTGATCGTGGCGGAGACCGTGGCGGCCGAGGCGGCAGTCGTGGAGGCCCCCGACGAGAGCCTCGTGCCAAGCCCGAGTTTGATCAGAAGATTCTTGAAATCCGCCGCGTGACTCGCGTGGCTTCAGGAGGACGTCGCTTTAGTTTTAGTGTCGCTATTGTGGCTGGGGACAAAAAAGGCCGTGTAGGTGTGGGTACAGGCAAGGCAGGAGATACTTCCTTGGCTATCGAAAAAGCTTTGAAAAATGCCAAGAAACACATGATCACTATTAAAACTACATCAGACATGTCTATCCCTCATGAAGTTTCTGCAAAATATTCAAGCGCTCGCCTTGAAATCATGCCGGCTAAAGGCAAAGGGCTCGTGGCCGGATCAGCTATTCGTATCGTGCTTGAGCTTGCCGGAGTCAAAGACATTGTGGCCAAGCTCCTTTCTCCAAGCAAAAACCAGCTAAACATTGCTCAGGCTACCATAAAAGCGCTTTCAGAATTAAAGCTTCGTACTTCGAAAGCGACCGCAGCCCCTTTGGCAACAGCGACAAAATAATTCAAATATATGCAGACACACAACCTAAAACGAAGATTTAAAAATAAGAAAAGTACTCAAGTAGGTCGCGGAGGTACTCGGGGTAAAACATCTGGACGAGGAACCAAAGGTCAGAACGCTCGAGCGGGTCGCAAAAAGCGTCCAGAGCTTCGTGATATTATCAAGAAGATTCCAAAATTGCGTGGACGAGGACGCAACTCAAACCTTTCTATTCAAAACAAGCCAGTTGTCGTCAACCTAGATGCTATCGAACGTCATCTCAAGGCTGGTGTGGTGGAGGTAAATCCTACAACTCTAGTCGCTTCAGGACTCGTCACTTTTTACAAAGGTAAAAAGCCAGTAGTTAAGATTTTGGGTACGGGTGAGCTGACTCGAAAGATCGTGGTCACTTCATGTGCCGTTTCCGCTAGTGCTAAAGCCAAGATTGAGAAAGCGGGAGGTGGAGTAAAATAATGAATACTTTTATCGAAAAATGTAAGTTGGTCATCCAAGATCGGACTTTGCGCAACCGAGTCCTTTTTATGCTTGGCTCACTTGTAGTTTTTCGTCTTCTTGCTGCAGTGCCAATCCCAGGTGTAGATATTGCCAAGCTCAATATATTTTTTAATAGCAACCAATTTTTTGGTTTGCTCAACGTCTTTTCCGGTGGAGGACTTTCTACCCTTTCTATTGTGATGCTTGGTGTTGGTCCTTATATCACGGCTTCTATTATCATGCAGCTTTTGACCATGATGTCTCCAACTCTCAAAGCTATGTATCAAGAGGAGGGGGAGCTTGGTCGCAAAAAATTTAGTCAATACTCACGTATTTTGACCGTCCCTCTAGCTTTCATCCAGGCTTTTGGTTTTATTGTGCTCTTGGAGCGACAGGGGGTTGTGGGAGCTTTGTCAGGCATCTCTTTGATCACCAACGTTATTACTATCGTCTCTGGTTCTATTCTCCTCATGTGGGTTGGAGAGCTTATGACAGAGTTTGGCATTGGCAACGGCGTTTCGATGATTATCTTTTCAGGTATCGTCTCTCGGATTCCTCAAGCTCTCAACCAAACCCTCTTTAGCTTCGACCAGAGTCAGATCCCTATGTACACTGGTGTCTTTATCATGACCTTGGTGGTTATTTATCTAGTAGTAATCGTGACCGAAGCTGAGCGCCCACTCCCTGTCACTTATTCAAAACGGGTTCGGGGCAACAAGGTTTATGGAGGTATCTCTACTTACCTCCCTCTTCGCCTCAATCAAGCTGGAGTGATCCCTATCATCTTCGCCCTCTCTATCCTTCTTTTTCCTCAGATGATTTTCAATCTTTTGAGCCATCTCGGCAATGCCACTATCAGTGGTATTTCAACCCAGATTTTGAATATCATAGCCAACCAGTGGGTCTATGCCGGTGCTTATTTTATGCTCGTATTCCTCTTTACGTATTTCTATACTGCTGTCACATTTGACCCTCACATGATTTCTACCAATCTCCAACGAGGCGGCGCTTTCATTCCCGGCATTCGTCCAGGTGAGCCTACCTCAGAATATTTATCCAAAGTAGTTACTCGTATTACCCTTGTCGGAGCCATCTTTCTCGGTGTCATCGCGGTTTTGCCCGTTATCCTGCCTTTGATTGTGCCAGGCGTGCCAAAATCTCTAGCTGTAGGAGGTACCGCGCTCTTGATCGTGGTTTCAGTTGTTCTCGATCTTGTTAAAAAGATAGATGCTCAGATTTCCATGCGGGAGTATTAGAAATTCTCCAAAAGACCTTTCTCACTAAAGCGCTCGAAGACTCGCTAACCCGTTCTAAAGGTCTTTTGGAGAATTTTATTTTATTTTTAAAATTGCTTTTATAAATAAATATTCCCCGCCTTGTGGGCGGGGCCGGCAGGGAATCACTTGATTCTCTGTATGTGAAAGTATACTAACAAATCAGCCGATAATCTGTCAATAAGATAGAATATTGGTACCCAGAAGTAAAGACTTTTTGGAGACCCCGCAGCCAAAGCGTTGGCGAGGACAAGGAAAATTTTAGCAAAAATTTTCCGTGTCTCCAAAAAGTCTTTACTTCTGGGTACCAATTTTTCTCCATTTCTGTATAATAGCCCTATGAAACAACCCCAGACCTTTATTTTTATAGGCCGCTCAGGCTGTGGTAAGGGCACGCAGGCGGAGCTTCTAAAGGAGCACTTAATAAAACAGGACAAGATAGCGATTGAGGCTATGGAAAAGGAGACGGGAGAGGTTGTTGCGCCTGAAAACCAAACAAGTGTGTATTACCTGGAGACAGGCTTACATTTCCGGAGTTTTATGTCCGAAAAGGGTTCGTCCAATAAATTGGCTAGTGAAGTGTCAGCTTTAGGAAATCGCCAGCCAGATTTTTTAGCCATCTGGATGTGGTCCAATCTTTTGATCAGAGAATTCAACCCTAAAGATCAGCTAATTATCGATGGGTCACCCCGTTCTCATGAGGAAGCGGTTATTTTGGATACAGCCATGAGGTTTTATAAAAGAGAAATGCCCTTTGTGGTTTACCTGGATGTTAGTCGCGAATGGTCGCGTAAGCACCTGCTTTCGCGGGGGCGTGAGGACGATATTGATATTGCCATGATTGAGAAACGCCTAGACTGGTACCAGCGGGATGTTATTCCAGCTATCAATTATTTTAAGGAAAATGAGAATTATCATTTTTTACACATAAATGGCGAACAGCCAGTCGAGAAAGTGCAGCGTGATTTGATCAACGAAATCAATTCTCGCATCTAACACCTTGAGCCAATGATTACTATCAAAACACCCGAAGATATCGCAAAACTCCGAAAGGCAGGGAAAATCCTAGCTCAAATTTTAAAGGAACTATCAGAGACAACTGTGGAGGGTATTTCTACCAAGGAAATTGATGATAAGGCCAATGAACTTTGTAAAAAATATAAATCGGTTCCAGTTTTTCTAAATTATCAACCATATGGTGCCGATCGTCCCTATCCTGCAAGCATTTGCGTCTCCATCAATGATGAAATTGTACATGGTATTCCAAATGAAAGGCCTCGGATCTTGAAAACGGGCGACGTCGTCACTCTGGACATGGGTATTTCGTATCAAAACATGATTGTGGATAGCGCCACGACTGTCGGGGTTGGAAAGGTAGACGCGGGCGCCCAAAAGCTCATGGACGTCACGCGGGGGGCCTTGGCCGCTGGCATCAAAGCCTCACAGGTGGGCGCCCGCACCGGTGACATTGGCCTCGCTATTGAAAGTTTTGTCAAAAAAAACAGCAAGTTTGGTATCGCCGAAAATCTAGGCGGACATGGAGTGGGCTATGAAGTACATGAAGACCCTTTTGTGCCAAATATTGGCAAAAAAGGTCAAGGTCCCGCTCTCAAACCTGGCATGGTCATAGCCGTGGAGCCGATCATCAATGAAGGTACCCCTCGCGCTACTATGGATAGTGATGGTTACACCTATCGAACAGCCGATGGTAAGCGTAGCGCTCAGTTCGAACACACTATTGTTATCACCGAAAAAGGCCCAGAAATTTTGACTGTGCTATAATTTAGACATGAACAGTTTGAAATCTCCGGAAAATTCCGAAAATCTTCAAGAAGAAATTCCAAAGAGCGAAATCGGTAAAATCGAAAAAATGAGACAAGCTCCGTTGGGGGAGGCTATTTTAATTGCTCAAAATAAAAGAGTCAATCCCCACGTCGAGCGAGAGGCGAAACGTTTGCAAAATTTGCGCTTAGAGCTGGCTCTTTTCCCAGATTTTGAGGAGGGAAGTGAGAAAGCCGGCCAAAAAAAAGAAGCCCGGGAGACTCTAAAATACATAGAGCAGGACTCGCGTTTCGAATCTATTTTGCAGGAGCTTCAATATAGCTGGGAACAGCTCCTTGGGGATGCGCCCAATCGAGAGGTGGACCTTCACAATTACATGGAAAATGGCGTAGTTAATGGTAAAAGGGTCAAAAGCGGCAGGGAACGCGCCTTTGAAATATTTTCAGAACGTTTTCCAACAGAGGCGGCTGAGTATGACGAGGCTGAAAGAGTTCGGGTCTATGAAGATTATAAAAAGGATCCAGCTGTCAAAAAATTGGAGGGCCAAATCAAAGAAATCAACGATGGAGACTTTGTGGGCAACAATTTTAACGAGATGAGGTCCAAAAAGGCTAGAGCCGTTTCAGAAAAATACAAAGCCTTTTTTGAACAATATCCTGAAAAAACCGAAAAATACGCTGAGAGAAACCTACCCTTCAAAGTCGCTTACGAAGAGTACAAAGGAGGTATATAATGTAGCTCATGGAAAAGTTTTCTTCACCTCAAGAAGAGCTGACATATTTACGCGAACAAGTCGCGGCCAAAGAGCGTGCCCTCAATGAGCAGGGTGTCGAAAATAAGCTTGAGCATGTGATCAAGCATCAAGTGAAGACCTATCGTGCAGCAGAGCCTTCAGAGGTCCTTCATGAATCCTTCAAGATTCCTGAGCAGAGCCGTGATGAGATTGTGCTTGACCTTTCACCTGAGCCTCACGACAAGCAGATTGAGGCTTTGCTGCATATTCTTTATGAGAAAGGCGTCATGAATGTCCTTTCAGTGATTGAGGGGATGAACAACCCACATCTCGAGGATGATTTTCATCGTTTTTTGGTTGAGTACATCAAAAAAGGTTTTCCTGTCGCTGGGCTAAAAGAGGGCACGCCCTTTTCTAAATCGCTTAGGCACACTCTTTTTGAAGTAGCCTTGCCTGAAGTAAAAAAGGAGGAGCAATCAAAACAGCTCAAGGAGCTTATTTCCTCAATGGAGCAGTTTTATGCCGGCATGCTTTCAGTTGAGACGCGGGCGCGAGACGACCATTTTTCGATCGAGCTTGCCGTCCGAGAAGGAAGCCATGAATTTATTTTTTATGTTTCGGTGCCAGATGAAAAAGCGGCGCTTTTTGAAAAGCAAATCCTCTCTATTTTTCCGGACGCCAAGCTGATCGAGCAGAAAAATGACTACAATATCTTCAATCCAGCTGGGATTGCCCTTGGCTCATTTGCTACTCAAGCAAAAAATCCTATTTTTCCTATCAAGACCTACGAACAGTTTGACTATGATCCTCTCAACGTCATCCTCAACACTCTTTCAAAGCTCAAAAAGGACGGTGAGGGGGCCTCTATCCAAATTGTCATAAATCCTCGAGGGGCTTATTATGTTGGCCGTTACAAAGAGGCCCTTAAAGAAATCACTAAAGGCGTGTCCACCAAAAAGGCCATTGATATAAGGCATACTTTTTTGGGTGAGTTTAGCAAGGTCGGGGCGGATTTGATGAAAGACTTGATCAAGGGGCCTAAAGAAAAAGATAAAGAAAAACCTCAAGTTGTCGATGAAATTGCAGTAGAAAATATAAAATTAAAAATCAGCACCCCGATCGTCGAAGCCAACATCCGCATCCTCGCCTCAGCCGAAAACCGGGCCCGCGCGGCGGATATTTTGACAGACATAGAGTCTTCTTTCAATCAGTTTGAAAATACGCTGGGCAACACCTTAAAATTCAAACGAGCGGAGCGTCCTGCGGACTTGAAAAAAGTGATCCGAGATTTTTCCTTTCGTTCCTTTGAAGAGGTTTCAGCCATGCCTTTGTCCTTGCAGGAAATCACTTCATTGATGCACTTTCCAGGGGAAAGTGTGACCTCGTCTCCTCAGCTCAAGCAGTCAAAGGCGGGCACCGCCTCCGCACCGCTCGGTCTGCCCACCGAAGGTATTTTGCTCGGCATCAACAAGCATCGCAATCTTGAGACCCCTATATATATTGCTCCTGAAGATCGTTTGCGTCATATGTATGTCATCGGTCAGACAGGTACGGGTAAAACGACGCTACTCAAGAATATGATCATCCAGGATATCAAAAACGGAGAGGGGGTGTGTTTTATTGATCCGCACGGTTCAGACGTTCAGGATATTTTAGCTAACATTCCACCCGAGCGCTATGAAGATGTGATTTATTTTGATCCTGCCCACACTGCTCGCCCAATGGGTCTCAACATGCTCGAATACAATCTTGATTTTCCGGAGCAGAAAACTTTTGTGGTCAATGAGCTTTTCAGTATTTTTCAAAAACTTTATGGCGCCGTGCCTGAGTCTATGGGTCCGATGTTTGAGCAGTATTTCCGTAATGCCACAATGCTCGTCATCGAAGATCCTGAGAGCGGCAACACATTACTCGATGTGTCTCGCGTGATGGCCGTTAAAAGTTTTCGCGATCTCAAAATTGCTCGTTGCAAAAATCCGGTGGTGGTCCAGTTTTGGCGAGAAATCGCGGAAAAAGCTGGAGGGGAGGGCGCTCTTCAAAATATGGTGCCATATATCACCAGTAAATTCGACGTCTTTTTGGCCAATGAAATCATGCGCCCTATTATTGCTCAGGAACATTCCGCCTTTGATTTTAGAGATATTATGGACAAAAAGAAAATCCTGCTGGTCAATCTTTCTAAGGGCCGTCTTGGAGCGATCAACTCCAACCTCATTGGTCTCATTCTTGTCGGCAAAATTTTGATGGCTGCTCTTTCCCGCGTGGATTCTTTTGGAAAGGCGGCGTTGCCTCCATTTTATTTGTACATTGATGAGTTTCAAAACATTACTACCGATTCCATCTCTACTATTCTTTCCGAAGCTCGCAAATATAAACTTTCCCTCACTATTGCCCATCAGTTTATCGCTCAGCTCGATGAAAAAATCAAAGATTCCGTTTTTGGCAACGTCGGCTCGATGGCAGTCTACCGTGTTGGTTCTGATGATGCCGAGTTTCTGGCTAAGCAATTTGAACCAGTTTTCACGGCGCAAGATATTATGAATATCGACAATCACAATGCATACCTGCGGCTTCTTGTTGACGGTCGCCCTACTCGTCCATTTAATATTGAAAAGGCCGGTTTTCCTCCGAAAGGCCGTCCAGAGCTAGTGGACAAGCTAAAAGAGCTTTCGTATCTAAAATTTGGTCGTGCTCGGGAAGAAGTTGAGGAAGAAGTGTTGAAAAAGTACAAAAAGGAGGAAGTGAAAATTGTGTAAAAATTTATCTTTTATTTATATAAATAGAGGATCAGGTGTGTATTGTTGTGTGCATGATACACGAATACATCAAAGGAGACCTAGCTGTTTTTATAGATGCCTCAAACATCTATCATTCTCAAAAAACATTAGGCTGGAAAGTCGACTACATAAAACTTATTGAATATTTAAAAGCTGAAGCAAAACAAGCTGGCTATATAGTCTCTGCTACCCATTTTTATACAGGAGTTTCACCAGAAGACACTAAGCAAAAAGGTTTTTTAACAATACTACAAAATGCAGGATACATTATTCATTCAAAAGAGTTAAAAATTATTCAAAATAGGGATGGAGGAATTTTAAAGAAAGGAAATCTTGACGTTGAGTTGACTCTCGATGCCTATAGATGGAGGGAGGATTATAGGGATATTATTTTATTTTCAGGAGATTCAGATTTTGCTCAGTTGGTCGATCTGTTAAAGATTAAAGGGAAAATGGTGCTCGTGTGTTCAACAAGGAACCATGTATCCATTGAACTTATTCAGCGAGTAAAGTTTATCGACCTAGATAAACTAAGAGGGTTTATTCAAAAAGATGAATAACGTCAAAGGGCCACCTTGCGGTGGCCCTCGATGTAAAACATATACATAATACACCTAGCACTTTTAAAGTCAAATTTTTTAAAAACAAAATATAAGCCAGTAATATAGGGCTGTAATGTCCATTGCTTTTTATATTAAACGTGATATAATATAGGTAAACAAGTCAGCGGAGTGCTCGCTTTTAGCTAGCACAAAGCCCTTAAAAAATCTCGAGCAATCCTCGAGAAAAAATCATAAATAAAATAAGAAAGGAAACGTCATGGCAACAATTGTCACAGGCGAAATGTATCAAAAAGTTGATGGTCAGCTGTTTGAACTTAAACGGCAGATCCGTCAACCGAATGGTTATCCGTTTGATCCGCAACTTCTCTCGGCGGGCTTGCAAGAGCTCATCGAAGGGTGTTTTGGATCAAGACAACAGCAACAGGTCACCACACACCCCTCCTTCAAGGTCTCGGAAACCAACCTCAGCGAGGCAATCAAACAGGCTGAAAAGTTTGCGAAGAAAATCCTCGGTGTCGCTGGCGGTCTGGACCTGAAAAAGAAATTCGGATTTCCAGAGGATTTGCCATGGCAGAACGTCATGGTCATCTATGATCCTGGCACTCTGAACAACCGTGATGCCGTGCAAAAGGCAATCAAGGATCAGGGGATCGATGAGTGGGAGGAAACTGATGTGATGAACTATTCTGGATCGGAGGCCACTGGGCAGCCGACTCTACACATCATCGAAAACTCACTTCGTCCCAGTCTTGATACCATGAACAAGTCACCGGACATGCTCATGGAAACAGGACGCATCTGGCTCACTCTTCGCAGGTATGCTTTGGCCTTTGGCCTCCGCTACCTTGTATTGAAAGACTACCTGGATCCCGAGACGTGGACATGGTGTCCGAATAACCGCTTGCCATCCGGCGATGTGGCCCGCGGCGGCTGGCGTCCGTACTCTTCGCAGGTCAAGTTCTTCCGGAGCAGCTCCAGCTTTCGGTGCTCCGGCGTGGGGGCTCGTTCGGCAATCCCCGTTCCGCTTGCACCTTAAAACTTGTTCCCTTGGCCCCATTAGTTTGGGTCCTCGGACAAGAAAAAGCGTAGATCACACTCACTTGTGGTCTACGCTTTCCTTTTTATATATAATACATTTGGCTTTTAAATTGATCTATGTAATATAGATAACAATTTGCCATTATAAAGAAATTGCTTGTCTTATTTTACACAATGCACGATATTCCACGTGGTTAACCCAGAAAATTGATCAGCTATTTTTAGTTTTTCGATTTTTGGCGATATGGAAAAAATAAGACAAATAATGAGCGCTTGCCATCCGGCAATGTGGCCAACGGCAACTGGAATCCGAACAATTCGCAGGTCAAGTTCAATTGGAACAACTCCAGCAATCGGAACTCCAACATGGGGGCTCGTTCGGAAGTTTCTACACGGGGGAGTCTATAGAGACTCCTTTTGTGTTATATAAGTAATCCATCCGTTAATCATTTTAGAGATTTCTACGATTTGTTCGGAGAGACGCAGGTATGTTTTAAGATCTAGGATATGGATTTCATTTTCAGTGCGAACAAGGTGTTTGAGGACCTCTGTTCTTACTCGCAAGAATTCAAGTACGGTTTTCTTTTGTAGCTTTGATTTGAATGCAGCTTCTATAGAAAGGGAGAGCATTTCTATACAAGTATCTTCGACCGTAGTGTGGAGGCCTAGTTTGTCTCGTTTGGTAAGTTTGGCACTTATGATATAAAT